>JAILPF010000057.1 GCA_024699575.1 Acetatifactor sp.
ATTCTATGTAGAATTCGTGCCGGTAACACCGGAGGCATCTCATCTGGCACCCGGCGATGAGGAACGTGCATATTTGAAGGAAAAGCTCAAAGAAATTAGAGAAAAATATGATGATATGGTATTTGTGTCCTTCCCCGGTGATGAGAAGACCTCCGGCGGATGTCTGGCAGCGGGCAGAGGATTTTTCCACATTAATTCTCACGGTGGAGCAGAGCCTTGTCCGTTCTCTCCTTATTCGGACTGTAATGTAAAAGACACTTCCGTGCGGGAAGCACTTCAGTCAAAACTCTTTCAAAAACTGCAGAACAGTGGTACACTGATGGAAGAACATGCAGGTGGCTGTGTCCTGTTTGAACGTAAGGAGACAGTGGAGCGTTTCTTAGGACAGGAATAAATCATATATCAGTGAGGGAGTGGCTATGGATCGCAGTAAAAAGATTGTACAGACAAGTATTGTTGGAATCGTTGTGAATCTGTTGTTGGTGTCCTTGAAAATGTTGGTCGGACTGGCAGCGAACTCTATCGCTGTGATTCTGGATGCAGTCAATAATCTGGGCGATGCCCTTTCCTCTATTATCACGATCATTGGAGTGAAATTGTCCGGAAAAGCACCGGATAAAAAGCATCCTTATGGTTACGGTCGGATTGAATATTTGACAGCGGTGATTATTGCAGGTATTGTCCTGGCAGCAGGTGCCACTTCCTTGAAGGAATCCGTCATCAAGATATTGCATCCGGAGCAGACGGAATATACAGTTGTTTCACTGATTATCATAGTAGTTGCTGTGTTTGCTAAGCTGGGATGCGGATTGTATGTGAAGGGCGTGGGAGAAAAACTTCATGCACCATCACTGGTGGCATCAGGCTCGGATGCATTCTTTGATTCGATACTCTCAACAGCCACTTTTATCGGTGCATTGGTAAGTATGGTATGGAAAGTACAACCGGAAGGGATTCTTGGTCTGCTGATATCTGTCTTTATTATCAAGGCAGGTATAGAAATGCTGACGGATACTCTGGAAAATATCATTGGTGTGCGTACGGATAGCAGCTTGAGTCAGGAACTTAAGGAATTGATTACAGGTACTCCTGGAGTGCACGGGGCATATGACCTGATTCTTCACAACTATGGACCGATGACGATTATCGGATCTGTCCACATTGAGGTGGATGATGATTTGAGAGCGAAGGAGATTCATAAGCTGGCAAGAATGATTGCCACCAAGGTCTATGATATTTATGGCATTATTTTGACAGTCGGCATCTATGCTTCCAATAATTCGGATGAGAAGCTTTTGGAAATCAAGGAAGAACTGGCTAAGGTAGTCGGTAATCATCCGGAAATCCTTCAGATGCATGGATTCTACGGGGAAGAGGAAAGTAAAAATGTCACCTGTGACCTGATTTTTGATTTTAATGCAGATGCGCAAAAGCTTCGCAGACAGGTTGAAGAAACAATCAGTGCCAAATATCCGGAGTACCATTTTTCAATTTTGATTGATGCGGATTTCAGTGATTAGATGATTTTTACCTTTCGGAGCTAAATTTGAACCTCTTGATGTAAAACTATTTACATCGGGAGGTTCATTTATTAAACTGGATATTAGATTACGGATAAGGAGGGCATTAAGATGCAGGCAGCATTTTCACCATACCTGGAATCCATTGCAGACGGCATAAAAAAGCTGATTGCCATCCTGCAGGAGGACTATGATTATGTCAGTGTTCTCTCCACGGATTCGCCGGGTTTTGCTATGAGATTCACCACAAGAGATACAGTGGTTTCAGAATCCACTTTAATTACCGAGAGAGGCAATGTGGTTCGTGTAAGAAAGGACGGACTTTACAGCGAGTACGCGTTCAATGAGTTTGATCCGGAGCACCCGGAAGAGACCGCGGAGGAAGTAAAGACTATTTTATCCAGACAATTGGAGGTTTTGAAGGCAACGGGAAGTAAGGTCTATGAGACAGAGAAGCTTTCTGACGATCCCTGCGTGCTCAGAAAAGAGTTTGAGACACAGGAGCTCCCTGAAACAGCGGATATACCGAAGATTATCGACATGTTTACCGGGATGGTACATAAGGCAAAAGAGATGGAGGAGCGTGTGGTGGAGTGCCAGGCCTCTGCTCAGTCAACGCATGTATCCAAAATGTTTTTGACAGCCAACAGGGATTTAAGACAGAGCTATGTGGCTTCCGAATGTATGATTGCGCCGATTGTATCGGATGGGGAGAAGACAGAGTACGGCTATGTGGGACTTTCCGGCAGAAAAGGTCCGGAATTATTCAGTGAGCTTCCGCAAAAACTGGAGAAGGCGATGAAGGCATCCCTGGATAATCTGGCAGCAACGCCTGTGGAACCCGGCGAGTATGAGATTATCGCTGCACCGGAAGTTGCAGGATTGATTGCACATGAGGCGTTTGGACACGGTGTTGAGATGGATATGTTTGTGAAAAACAGAGCACTCGGCAAACAGTATATCGGTAAGAGAGTGGGCTCTGACCTTGTGACCATGCATGAGGGAGCAGATGCAGCAGTGGATGTGGCTTCTTATGCTTTTGATGACGAGGGTACCCTTGCAGGAGATGTCATCGAGATTCAGAATGGTATCTTAAATACCGGAGTATGCGATGCCCTTGCAGCAGCCAGACTTGGCACCAGACCTACAGGTAACGGAAAGAGACAGAATTTTGAGCACAAAGTATATACCAGAATGACCAACACTGTTTTCGAGGCAGGCGACAGTACGCTGGATGAGATGATTGCAAGCGTTAAATTCGGTTATCTGATTGAGGGTGGCGGCTCCGGCATGGAGGACCCGAAGCATTGGGGAATACAGTGTATTGTTCAGAGAGGATACGAGATTGTGGACGGTAAGCTCACCGGTAAAATTGTAGGTCCTCTGATTATCACAGGTTATGTTCCGGAACTCCTCGGAGGTATCTCTATGTTGAGCAACGAAGTGAAAGTATTTGGAACCGGTGCATGTGGTAAAGG
>JAILPF010000059.1 GCA_024699575.1 Acetatifactor sp.
TGTCGGTTTTGGCAGGCCTTTTAATTAAATACGAAAAAGAGTATTATTCTGATTTGACAGAAAAAGTGTTTTGTGATAAAATCGTTGAAACATATATGAAATAGATGCGATTATGACGAAACGATAACAAGTGCAAACGTAAAATACATCTGGAAGGTTGGCAGAAATAGAGCTTGTTTTGCCGGAGGAAAAATGAATATATCAAATTTATCAAGAAAATATGAAGTAAGAGAAATTAAAGAAGAGGAAATTTTAGCAGTATATGATTTATGTTGTGAAAATCCACAATATTACCACTACTGTCCACCCGAAGTTACAATGGAAAGCATTAAGTTCGATATGACAGCTCTGCCACCGGGAAAAGAAAAAGAAGATAAATATTATATCGGTTTTTGGGATAAGGGTGAGCTTGTTGCAGTCATGGATTTAATTACAGGGTATCCGAACGAAGACACGGTGTATATTGGATTCTTTATGATGAATGCCGGATTACAGGGAAAAGGAATTGGCACACAAATAATTGAAGAACTGTGCAAAGAGCTGGGTAATACTCATAAAACGGTACAACTGGGCTATGTAAGAAACAACCCGCAGGCAGAAAGTTTTTGGATTAAAAATAATTTTTTAGCCACGGGACATACAGTGAAAACAGAAAGCTATGAGATTGTGGAAATGCAGAGAATGTTGTAGGAGATGACGCAATGCAGTTTGAAGATGCAAAGAAATATAAAAAGGAAATAAAAGAATTATATACATCAGCTTTTCCGAAAGAGGAACGGGCACCGCTGTTTACACTTTATAGAAAGACAAAGACAGGAAAAAACAAGTTTTATGCGGTGACTGAGGAGAAAAGCTTCGTAGGGCTTGTTTATGTTGTTTGTGGAGAAGGGCTGGTATATGTATTTTATTTGGCAGTAGCAGAAAAATATCGAGGATGTGGCTATGGCAGTCAGATTTTACAGATGATAAAGGAAATGTATTCCGACTGTGTGGTTATGTTAGAAATTGAAGATACAGAAGATACGGCGGCTGCCAACTATGAAGAGAGAATAAAAAGACTGGGCTTTTATGAAAGGAATGGTTTTCAAAGACTTCATGCAAAGACAAGAGAAGCCGGAGTTGTATATGAACTGCTGGGAACCGAAACAAGTGTTGGCTTAGCTGAGTTTTTGCCATTGATGCGAAAGTATCTGGGAGGATTTTTGTTCCGGCTGATTTTTCGAGGAACGCAATTTCCGGAAAATGAGGTAAAAATATGACCTATATGGGTAATGTATCCTATTGGGAAGGGAAGTTTAAACAACGTGAACTGAAACTGTTACCTCATGAACAATTGCTGGAAACAGATTTAAAGTATTTCCCTTCCGAAGCCTATGTGCTGGATTTGGCATGTGGAGATGGAAGAAATGCAATTTATCTGGCTGAAAAAGGATATCAGGTTAGTGCGATAGACTTTAGCCGACAAGCATTGGAACGATTGCAGTATTTTGCAAAACAGAAGGGTAATAATATCTGTGACAAAATCAAGTGTTCCTGTATAGATATTGATAAAGAGGGACTTGGCTCAAATACAAAACAGTATAATGTTATTGTAACCAATCATTATAGACTATCCCCACGAAGATACGGTGAACTGGAACGATTATTACTACCGGGTGGAATACTATGGGTAAATGGTTTTCGCGAGGTGCCGGAGGATAATCCTGGCATTACAGATACAGACTTATTGCGTGATACAGATTTTGAAGCATTACAGCATTGCTGTAGAAGGGATAAATTAGGGTATGAAAGCAATGGAAGAAAATTTGTACGCTATTTGTTTCAAAGGGTAGAATAAAAAATTTAATGGGAGAAAGGTAGGCGGATAAGTATGAAAGTAATGGTCAGTGCCTGTCTTTTAGGCGAGAATTGTAAATATAATGGTGGAAATAATTATAATCAAAAAGTGCTGGATTTTGTAAAAGATAAAGAAGTCATACCTGTTTGTCCGGAGGTGATGGGCGGATTGGCAACGCCAAGAGTACCGGCAGAAATAGTAGGCGGCAGGGTAATGACAAAGGAAGGAAAAGATGTTGATTACGAGTTTCGCCAGGGAGCAAAATTGGTATTAGAGCGAGCCCTAGAGGAAAAACCGGAGTTTGTAATTTTACAGTCACGCAGTCCGAGTTGTGGGATAAAACAGATTTATGATGGCAGCTTTACAGGAAAACGAATAGATGGACAGGGAGTTACAGCGAAATTGCTGGAAGAACAAGGTTTTCAACTTGTGGATGTAGAAGATTTATAACAAAAGAGGTATAGTAAGATGTGTGATAGAATGGAAACAGAACGATTGTTGGTACGGAGAGTTTGCGCTGAAGATTGGAAAGGACTGCAGTCGATTTGGGCAGAAGTGGCAAAAACCATTTATGCTCAGTACGACCATCCACAGGATACATCTGACGAGAATGTGAAACAAAGGGTGGAACGATGGGCATCTATGGCAGAAAGCATGGAGCATATTTTTTATGTCGTTTGCTTAAAAGAGACTGTTATTGGCTATGTTGCTCTGAATGTAAGGGAAAATGGACATGAAATAGGCTATTGTTTTCATCCGGATTATTATGGAAAAGGCTATGCCACAGAAAGTATCATAAAGATACTATATGCGTTAAAAGAAAGAGGAATTTCCCGCATTGAGGCAGGAACTGCATTAAATAATATACATTCTGTGCGCCTTTTGCAGAGATTAGGATTTAAGCAGGTAAGAACAGAGAAAGTTTCATTTTATAAAGATGAGGATGGAAACGATATTGTTTTTGAAGGGGGAGTATATGACTATGAATTTTGAAGAGTTAAAGAAAATTACGAATGAATCAGAGCAGGTAAACCAAACTTACAACATTTTTAATGAAGATACACGTCTAAATCATTCGCAGGCGGCCCGGGTAGAATTTCTGACGACCGTAAAGTATATAGAAAAATATTTAAAACTGGGAATGAAAAT
>JAILPF010000048.1 GCA_024699575.1 Acetatifactor sp.
TGCAAATCCAACTTATTTATCGCATCCTCTGCTGATTTCATAATGGCATTCACATCGGCTCCATAGATATCAAGTCCTGTGGCTTCTATCTTTCTGACATCCTGTATTCCATAATAATTCTGTGCCAGTGCTTTTATATAACCAAAGCCATATTCCTCCGGAATATTGTTACCACCGGCAGTTGTTACATAAAACAGCCTTTTTGCTTTACAAAGTCCTTCCACAACATCATTTTCCGTGTATTTGAACGTGATTCCAACCACATTCACCAACTCGAGATATTGCTTTAACACCGCCGGAAAGGACAAATCCCAAAATGGTGCTGCAATTACAATAGTTTCTGCTTTTGCAAATTGTCGCGCAAGGTCAAAAACGGAATTTTTCAGATCCCCTCCAAAAACAAGTCCATCTCGCATATTGAGATAGTCCTCGTCAACCTTTGGCAAATCTGTTTCCTTTAAATTGATTTCTTCATAAGGTTGCTCCAGTTTTAAGAGTAATTTTTTTGCCAGTGTTTCCGTTCTGGATTCTTTTCGTACACATGCATTTACATAAAGTAATGGTTTATTCATAGTTCACCTCGTAAATATTTTTATTCATTCATAGGAGTTCCCACTTCGATAAGATTGCCATCCGGGTCATAAAAACGAACCACCTTCTGTCCCCAACTGTGCGTCATTAAACGGTTCACGTATCTGACTTTCGGGTAATACTTCTCCAGTTTCTCTACAAATCCTTCGATATCTGCTTCCTCAAAATACAGCTCGCAGGAATTATTCTCGGAAATAATTTCTCGTCCCAGAAACCCGGACCAGATTTTTGCATCCTGCAGCACCAGTCCCTCTGTAAGAATCATATTTCCATCATTATCAAGCACCATCTCCAACCCAAACAGGTTATGATAAAAATCTCTGGATTTATCAATATCCTTTACCACAATCAGTACGTTTCGAAGTTTCATCGGGAAAGCTCCTTTCGATAGATTTATTTTGTGCTTCTACTATTCTATCAAAGCTGTTTTGGTTTTTCCAGTCCCATCCCATGTGTGAATGCTTTTTGGGGCTAAATCAGCTAATGTTCGTTTGTTTAGGCACAGACCTCAGCCACATCTCAATTCCGTAAATCGTTCCGTCACTCTACCGGCATAGCTATATGCAACCGTTTGGAGGTTTGGTATATGTAAGAATTGTGTTCTCGTTATAGATATATTACGCTAATCACAAATACTCTTTCAAATCGACCGCAGAATTCCCCACGGTTTCTACTGCTTTAAGCAGTTCTGTTTCAGACACATTAAATATCCTCTTCCATATGCCTGTGGATTTTGGATCGTCAATATCAACCGTCGCAGTTCCATCGAATAAGCCAAGAACGGCAAACGTCATATCCTGTTCACAAAAAACAAATTCATTTCCATAGACCATTATAACCAACGGTATACCTACATCTTCATCACCCGGATAGTTTTTCAAATAGTATTCACACAACCCAACTGAACCAAGATATTCGACACCATAACAACAGTTTTCTCTCACATATTCTTCAAAAGTAAGATTCTTCCCTTTGGGAACCCGATCTTTTATCTGTGAAAGATGCTGATGCTCCTGTATCCACTTTTCAAGAAATGGACGATCATTATTTGCCTTACCCTCTGCCCACTGTGAACACATCATATATTTTAATCCATTTATTGTTAGCGGGTCTTTGTAGTACCGCACTTTATCAAACTTCCCATCTGACTTAACCAGTAGTGGGAAACTTAAATCAAAAATTTTTTTACAATACTCTTTGTCCTGTAGTAACTTAAGTTCCTCTTCTGATATTATCCCGCTTTCTAAAATTGGTCTCATGACAAGCTGTGCAAGCTTTCCTATCTTCAGTTCTCCATAACCATCCGAGTCCAATCCTTCGGTAATCTCATCAGCTTTATCAAACATCTGTAGCATATGATATCCACGAATAAACAACTCATTTGTATCAGATACACCTCCACTGACTTTAAGAATAGGCTGTAAAACCTTACTATTGAAATCATCATTTGCAAACAACCTAAACTTAAATCTGTACCCCATTCCATCCGTAATCCTTTGAGCATCCTCTAAACAAGGCAAAACTCCTTGAAGAATTGATGGATTTACCTTTGGAGATGCAAATATAATCTCTG
>JAILPF010000146.1 GCA_024699575.1 Acetatifactor sp.
CATTGCGAACAGCTATGGTATTAATATCCGAGATTTTTTCCTCTTTCATCGCCGAAGAATACTTTTTTCGCAACATTAAATCATCGAGCCTTTTACACATTCCTTGATACTCTTTTAGTAATAAGCTCCAGTCATATGTTTTCACTAAGGCATTAGCAATTTTAGGAATTAATATCACTAAGGCAGTGATATCTGCAATATTCTCAGCCAGGTTGTCGTTCCCATAGGTCGCACACGCCCCAACTACGCACACTAAATATACCAAGCCGACATTAATAATCTTTTTGCTTATGTTAACATTTGCATAACTCTTCCCCTTAGAAACAGCATTTTTCACATTTTCTTCTGCCGTCTCTTTAAAATCTTTTAATACATTATTTTTGTTTAAAAACTGTACAACTTCTGTATTTTCAACAATCTCCCACACATTGGTGTAGTTTCTATTGAATAAGTCCCCGGCTTTTTTTTCAATATCCGGCATTTTTTTGTGTGAATTATATGTTAGAAAATAAGCTATTCCCACCACAATTATGCAACTCACATATACAATCCGGTTTAACGAGATTGCATAGATGGAACCGACACAAATGCATACTCCCAAATCTATTAGCATGGCAATAAGTGTAACTCTGGTTGTAATAATTTTCGGAATGTCAACTCTAATCTTCGCCATAGTCCCGCCCGAATCAAATCCTACATCCCAAGTTTCCAGTGAAAATAAATGTTTTAATAATGCGCTTTCAGCCGCTTGATTTCCGCATCTGGAAATGTGAAACTCTATTCCCTTAGTTAAAGCAAACACTGTAGTGTATACCAACATGCACAATGCATATTCTTTATAGAACATTGTTATATTTCGCCTGCTCCCATCAAGCAGCACCATTATAATACTTTTGATCACACTGACCAGTATCCATACTTCAAACAGTGCTTTGACAACCAACAATGTACTCCAACAGCAAATTTTAAATGGCTGTTGTTTCAGCACCACTGCATTTAAGAGTTCTTTGCTATTTTGGTTAGCAGTATTTTCCACAACGTCCTCCTATTCGAAATAGCACTTCTTCACCTATACAATACCCTAGCAGGCTACAATTCTCGATGCATTCACCACAAGTTATATATTTTTTCGTGTAATTTTCAGGGCTGTTCAGCAACGATGCATCAAAATTTCCCTCATCCATATACTTCATTGCAGTCAAACACATTCCATAAGCTCCCATAAAATTACATTCATCATCTACATGTACTCTTACGCCCAGCGCCTCTTCAAACATCTTAACAATACTTTGAATTCGTGCAACGCCACCTTGAAACCAGACCGGCTCCAGGATAGTGCTTTCCCTGCAAAACTCGTTTATATAGTTATCGACCACGGCCTTACAAACAGCCTTCACAATGTTTTGCTTTTTGACACCCATTTTTTGAGCATTTATAACAGCACTTTCAATAAAAACACCACATTTTCCACTGATACTGATTTCTTCATCCGCACTTTTTACATATGCATCAATCTCTTCAATAGCAATTCCCAAACGCCTACATTGTGCTTCTATAAAAGCTCCGGTTCCTGCTCCACAGGAAGAATTGATCTGAAATCTTTTGAGTATTCCATTTTGAAAGGTGATATACTTTGCATCTTGCCCTCCTATTTCCAATAAAGTGCCAACTTCATGTCTTGATGTTGCTGCTAATGCGTGTGCAATTATCTCACTCTTCACAAGCTCTGTTCTCAGATGTTTTGCAATTAAATATCTCGAACTTCCGGTAACAGCTGCGCTTTGTACTGATGGCACTTCCAATTGGCTTCTCTTCAGCATGGAATCTACGGTTCCTATGACATCGCCCATTACAGGTTTTTCGTCCTTATATACAATCTCTGCATTTTCATTGATAATGACAAGCTTACAATTCGTAGACCCTACATCTAATCCCAAAAAAAACATTTTGCGCCCATCCCCTCTATACATATATAATTTCATTATTAACTCTTGTTTCTTATCATCTCGACAAAAGTTTCCAAAATAGTTTCTGTAGTTGTCCGGTTTTCCTCTCGATAATCAATCACAATATTGGGAATGTTTTCCCTGTCAATAATTTGTTGCAAGAAATCTACTTCCTCAATTTTACACGCACAATATTTGTCCCTCACAAAAATAACGCCATCTATGGATTCTTTAACGTTTAGTAAAGTCCCCAAAATCGTCGGTCTATCCCAATATGTCATTCTGTCAACGTTTAATAAATTTTTATGATATACTTTTGCATACGCTTCTCTGTAAATCTTTGCATTCTTTTTATCTGACGCAGTCTTAGGTCCAACCAAATTCACGTTTAATTTTTCTGTTAAATACCTGGTCATGTAACTCGGACCCTCTAATGAAAAATGAAAAGATGCACTGCCAATAATGAATATTGTCGGGGCTCCTTCTACCAACACTCTTTTTTTTACATTCTCCTGCGCATACTCTAGCCATGCAGATGCTGCGTTAACAATCCTCTCCTCATCATCCACCAAGTATCTTGCTACACATTTCAATTGTTCAAATGCCTTAGTTTTGTTCGTACTTATACAGGCATCAATTACCTTAATATTTTTTTCTCGATAATATTCTGCTATTTGAGCCGGAACATAACGAATAGTATTGCACTTTGCATTTCCCTCTACTACGCGACTAGCAGCCATAAGTATATTGCAACCGACTTCTTCCACTAAATAAACATATTCTCCGAGCGTTGCCCGTCTAGTAAAACAATATTCCTGTGAATATCTAAATCGTTTGTCTGCACTCGCCGCTGCCTCGTGCAAATTCTTGTCAGAAATAACATAATCTATCCCTAGTTCATTTAGAAAAGCTTTCCATCTGCCAAGCTCTTTAAATGATCTGGCATAAGACATCCCCACAAGCATTTTTTTATTTTCTGCCATCAGCTTCTCCATCTACCCTACTGTCTTTTCGACAATTTTAACCAAAGATTCAAACACATTAAACTCTTCGAAAACTAAATCTGTTTCATCTATTTCAATGTCAAATTCGTTTTCAAGTTCAACAATCAGTTCAATCATCATGATTGAATCAAAATAAAAATCTTCTACCAATTTGGATGTGTTGCTAATTTGCTCTGCCAAGACATCCCCTTTACACACTGTAATAATACATTTTTTTACTCTGTCTATCATAGCGCTTATCCTTTTTTATTTTTTCAACTACACTCAGCC
>JAILPF010000154.1 GCA_024699575.1 Acetatifactor sp.
AAAATAACAGCCATAGGCTTGAATCCCGTATTAGGGAGCAGGTCTGTGGCTTTTTTAATAGATAAAACAAAAAGTGATTTAAAGCGTTATATGCGCAAGAAAGGAGAAAATTAAAATGGGAATATTTACATTTACTGATGCTGCCGTAAAAAATCCTAAATGCGATAAGTACGGCGAGTACAAAAGAAAAGAAGTTGTGGAGTATGGAGGTTACGCCAAGCTTATCTGCCCTGACAGGACAGAATATGAGACTGAGCATCATGATTGCTACGGAACAATCTGTGGTCATGATATTTACGAGCTTGTAGCTGAGTGGAACCGCTATAATCTCAGCGCAGACAATCTCAAGAAGAAGCCTGATGATCCGACAGTGTATGGAGGGCTCTGGGATTTCCAGAAAGAAAACCTCAGAAAAGAAGGCAAGACAGAGGAAGAAATATTTATCCTTGATGAAGAAGAAAGGATGAAATATTTCAATGCTGCGGTAAAGAGATGGGAAAACATGGCGGCTCTTTTGGACGAGTACAAAACAGGCGCTTCAGATAAAACTCTTACCAAGAAGTATGGAAGAGAGTGGAAGCGCGAGATAGGAATCGCCATCGCGTGTGATGATGACTGCGCAAGAAAGCTTAAGTACCCAATAAAGATTACAAAGAACAGGGATATACATGGTTACGACAACCTGTATATCTCATATAACACACAGTAAAGGAGAAATTATGGAAATATCAAAAATGCTCACCATTTCAACAGGACATATAACAAAAGAAACTGCAAACTTGCTGGAAAATGATAGCATTCGAGAGATTGTTGTCTACAGCAAAGGCGACTATGGATATTTTGTTCATGTGCCTGATGAATTCGATTATCTTGTTTCAAAAAACGAGATACCGGAGGACTTATGTAAGTGCATAGAGCTTGCACTTAAGAATAAGATTGACTGGATTTGTCTTGACAGGGATGGAGAAATCATTCCTGAACTTGAAGAGTATGAATGGTGAGGAAAAAGAAAATGAATAATAAATATAAAAAAGCCATGAAGGTCGGACACATCATCAATACCGAGATTCTTTCATGCGAAGGTATGGATGATATCATTCCCGGCAACTGGAGCGATAGTGAAGAAATCGCAAAGGTATGCGACTTTGTGAGTAATGAAGTGACTTTCGAAGAAATCCTTAATGGCATTGAGGAAGTAAAAAAGATAAAACTCAATGATCAGGATTGGGTGTGGGATGATAATGCCAGAGGACTTATAGCCGGTTATTATTTTGGCATGCCTACAGATGAGAGTCTAAAGCTTGCAGAACAGGCTGAAAAGCTTTGGAATGACGACAATGGAGAATATGGCTACTACCACGAAGTATGTAGCGAAGTTAAGAAAAGAAAGGAGTAAGCGAATCCTCGGTATGGTTTAATATCATGCCGGGGTTGTTGAGAGGGTAAAGTAAAATAAAGATCAACGTAAAACAGGAAAAATCGGGTTGCCTGATGAGAAACAAAAGTGTCAGGTAATCCTGGCGCTGGGCATTAAAGTAAGCTGTAAAACGCCAGCTGTTCCTGTTCCACGGATCGAAAAGTCATATCGGGTTTTCGTGAAGTGGCGTTTATGAATTTTACAAACACAAGAAGTGCGGAAGATAATGATTTTCTTACATTTGACCGCATAATAAAGATACAGAGCATCGTTGAAAAATATGGTGAGGATAAATGCTGGATAAGCTTTTCTGGCGGAAAGGATTCAACAGTTCTTTCACATCTTGTAGATCTTGCAATACCGGGAAATAAGATTCCAAGGGTATATGCGAACACAGGGATAGAGCTTAATGCAGTAAGGGATTACGTCCTCGATCTGCAAAAAGAAGATCCCAGGATTGAGATAATAAAACCTTCCGTCAACATAAAGGAAGCACTTGAGCGTGATGGATACCCTTTTAAATCAAAAGAGCATTCCATGTACGTAGATATCTATCAGAGAAATGGCTACACCAGGACTACTGAGAGATACCTTAATCCTA
>JAILPF010000180.1 GCA_024699575.1 Acetatifactor sp.
AGTGCCAGCATCGAACGTCCCATGCCGTGGGCATCCACCACAAGAATAATCGGGATATTCAATGCACATGCCAAATGGTAGGAAGACCCTTCCTCTGAGCCGGCATGCATACCGTCATATAGTCCCATTACCCCCTCCACCACTGAAATGTCGCTGTCATTCTCCAAGAAAAACAGTTCCCTGGCAAGGGCTTCCTCTGCAAAAAACAAATCCAGATTTTTTGACGGAATACCCAGAATCTCTCTGTGAAACATGGGGTCAATATAATCCGGTCCACACTTAAAAGACCTGACGGATTCGCCACGCCTTTTCAGTGCCTCCAAAAGAGCACAAGTGATTGTAGTTTTCCCACAGCCGCTGCCTGTAGCGGCAATCATAAACGCATTTTTCATGACAGATTAAAAGAATAAATATAAACAGGGTTATTTGCCTGAAGCATATGATAGTCTCCAAGCTGTTTCACTTTACTTACAGACACTTGCGCAATGTCTAAATCCACCACGCCGTACTGTTGTAACAGGGTATTCAGCTCACAAATGCTTTCCATACTGACCGCATTTGCAACCACCCTCATATGCGGATTTATGTGATAAAGTGCATCCAGAATCCTCTCCAGATTCCCTTTGCTGCCGCCGATAAAAGCACAGTCAGCAGCAGGTAAATTTTCAAAGACTTCCGGAGCAGTTCCCTCTATCACTTCCACATTGGAAGTGCCAAATTTTTCACAGTTTTTTCTGATAAGCTTTACTGCCTCCTGATTACACTCCATCGCATAGACGGAAACAGAAGACGATAACAGTGCAGTCTGTACTGCAATGGAGCCGGTTCCGCTTCCAATATCGTAGACCACATCTCCCTCTGCCGGCTGCAGCTTACAAATAGAAAGCCTGCGCACTTCCTCTTTTGTCATAGGGACCTTCTCTCTGATAAAATCCTCATCTGACAGACTCGGAACCAACAATCTCTTCTGCACTGTGGGGTTGACAATAGCCCCCACATACAGTCCGTCATCCATTACTTTACCACATTCGGACACTGTGATGTCATATATTTTTTCATTTTCGTAAGAAAGCTGATACCCCAAAAAAATTCTCACATTCTGAAGTTGTTTCCCAGCAAGCAGTTTTCCAATCTGTCCGATGTCCTCAGCACCGGAGGTTAAGAAAAAGGTCTTTTCGTGATATCTGACCGCTTCCAATAATTTCGCATTCCAATCCTTTGGCTTCGCACCGTGGAGGCTCACAATTGCGGCGTCCTGCCACCCCAGCCCTATTCTTGCTGAAAGCGCTGACACAGAAGATATTCCGGGCAGAATTTCCACCCGGTACTCTCCGCACTCCAGCAAAGCATGATACAGTTTTTCCGCTCCGCTGTAGAATCCGCTGTCCCCCGAAAACAGAACCGTTACTTTGGTCTGCACCGGATGATTCCTTTTCACCTCCTGCAGCATTGGAAGAATATCTTTCTGTAGATAATACGGATATTTTACTGCTTTTGTGGTGACACTTCTAAGCATCCGTTCCGCACCGAATAGGTAATCTGCTTCCTCGATGGCGCGTTGAACCTCCTCCGTCACACATGCTTTTGATCCACATCCGATTCCAGCCAGCGTAACACGGACACTTCCTCTTTTCAGAGCAATCCCCAAAATATGTTCTAACTGCATCAAAGTCTCTTCTATGCTATACTCAGCCGACTCCCCGTCGCAAAATCCATTCATGTTTCCACAAGTTCCATCTGTAGCCGGACGGACAATCATATGCGTGGTTACTCCAATCTCCTTTGCCGCCAGTAACTTGGTATCCACGCCACCTGTTCTTCCACTCTGCTTGGTAACCAGATGTTTTACACCGTATTGCTGCATGATTGCAAGATTTATCTCCTTGGAAAAAGGTCCCTGCATCGCAATAATCTGTTTGCCATCAAGCCCATGGTCGTAACATAGCTGCAGGCTCTCCATTCCCGGAAGAACTCTTACCACCAGACGTTCCTTTAACCCTTCCCTGCAAAAAACTGCAAGTTCCTTGCTTCCGGTGGTCAAAAAAATTGTTCCTTCCGTTTTCAGTAAGTTCTCTGCACATTCTTCCGTTGTATCATAATATTGGTACTCCGTACCCTTTCTTTCCAAATCGGCATCCCGCGGGCGCAATAATCTAAGATACGGAATTGTGGTATCTTTCAGGCTCTCCAGAATAGTTTCTGTCACAATCTCTGCATAGGGATGTGTGGCATCTACCACCACTTCACACCCTGTCTCCGAATAGAGTCTTGTCATCTGCTCTCTGTCAAGCCTTCCCTGATGAACAATGATTTTCTCTGACGGAATCATCATCTGGCTACCATATTCCGTAGCCACACACACATCACATGTCACACCGCTATCTGCCAGAGTTTCTGCCAATTCTCTTCCCTCTGTGGTTCCGGCAAATATTAATACTCTGCTCATTGATATCCCCTCTTGGTAATCAGTTTACCCTGTTTGATTACAGACATTGAATTTCCGATAAACACTGTGGTAAACATATTAACTTCCCGCTCCCGCAGTTCTTCCAAAGTACAGACATTTACCACCGTACCTTCCCTGCCGATATTTTCCACATATCCGCAGGCTCTGTCTTTTTTTGCCCCGGCCTGCAGCATAATATCACATGCTTTCTTCAGATAATCGTGCCTCTTATGACTGGATGGATTGTAAATGGCAATGGCAAAATCCCCCAGAGTAGCTGCCTGCAGGCGCTTCTCAATCACTTCCCACGGAGTCAGAAGGTCACTTAAACTAATCACGCAAAAATCATGATTTAAAGGTGCCCCCAAAAGAGCGGCACCACTGTTTGCCGCCGTGATACCGGGTACCACCACAAGCTCCACATCCGTACTGTCTCCCAATAATTCAAACATGGGCGATGCCATACCGTACACCCCGGCATCACCGCTACAGATTAAAGCCACCTTTTTCCCCTGCCTGCACAATTCAAAACACAGTTTACAGCGCTCAATTTCCTGCCGCATACCCGTGGTCAGATATTCTTTCTGAGGATAGTAAGTCTGTAACAATTTCGCATATAAAGTGTATCCCACCACCACATCGGAAGCCTCAATAGCTTCCTTCGCCTGACCGGTAAGGTATGCTTCTTCACCCGGTCCGATTCCGACGATATAAATTACTTTTTCCATTCTATAATCCGTCCTTTTCTCCTGGCAACCGCTACGGTGACTCCATCCTGTGCCACCTTCTTTACTACTAATTCTGCTCCCTCTCCTGCACAGCAGACAGCAGCGCGCTCACACACATTTGACACACCCGTCACATTTTTTACAAATTCCGATTCCGTAAATTTACCGGGCACAGCAGACAGTTCATCCGTCGTATACGTTTTGATCTCAATATGATGCCATGCCCCAAACAATAAAAGACCTCGTTCTCTTGCTTTCAGATCTATACTGGCAATCGCAGCAACCTCTTCATAGGTACTGTTCAGCTTAGGATCTTGCAGGATTTTATCTGCCAAACAAGCTATGTTCTCCATGGCAGTGTCTTTCTTGCAACCGATTCCAAGCACATACTGCTTCGGAGCCAGTATCAACGGTTGTGTTTCCGTACCTGATTGTTTCCAGCCCTGAGGAACATTTGTAATAACCACATCGGGGGATTGTCCACTCTCGTATGGAAGAATCTGCACTTCGTCAGGCACTTCACATTCCTCATAAGCAATATCCGGAGCAATGCACATAGTGATTTTCCCCTCCTGCAAGAGCTTTGCAGAGACTCTTTGGATTCCTCCACGCTCACAGATACTCAGTCCATTTGCTCTTGCAAAGACATCTATTGCAAACAAATGATTCACATCCGTTGCCGTTGTAAGCACCGCCTGCGCTCCCAGGCACTTTGCAAGAAGAATTGCCAAGTCATTGCCCCCTCCCATATGCCCGGACAGGATTGGAATAACGTATTCCCCTTTTTCGTCCACTACAATAACAGGGCTATCCCAAAGCTTATCCTGCACATACGGAGCAATGGTCCTGACTGCTATTCCGCAGGCTCCGATAAAAACAATGGGAACACGCAAAGAAAAAGCTTTCTTAGTCCAAAGCTTTAAATTCTCTCCGTCTCCCCGTCGCTCAAACAAATGCTCCGGCATCTTTGATTCTATTTGGTCTGCAAGCCTTCTTCCCCTGTCTGTGAAAGCACAAATTCGAATCATCATATCTATCAGTCCTTTGCCTGTCTGAATTCTGTAGAAAAATCTGCCGCATACAATCTGGATTTTTCATATTCACAAGTCTGCAATACCTCCCCCACCAATATGAGTGCTGTCTTGGTAATCGCATTCTTTCCGGCTGTCTCCGCCAAAGTTTCAACCGTACAAAAGAAAATCTTTTCCTCGGGCCAGGTAGCTTTATATACAAGGACAGCAGGCGTATCCGGCTGATATCCACCTTTTATCAATCTCACCGCCAACTTCTCCAGCATGGAGGTACTCAAATAAATAGCCATAGTGGAATGATGTGCCGCAAAACTCTCAATGCTCTCCGACTCCGGTACCTTGGTTCTCCCCTCCATTCTGGTAATAATCAGGGATTGGGATACTCCCGGAAGTGTATACTCCAAATTCAGACTCGCAGATGCTCCAAAGCAGGCACTTACACCCGGACAGGAGTCATATGGGATACCCAATTTATCCAATTCATCCATCTGTTCTCTGACTGCACCGTATAGACTGGGGTCCCCGGTATGAAGTCTGACCACTTCCAATCCCTCTTCCGATGCATTTTGTATCACTTCTATCACTTCTTCCAGCGTCATACCGGCACTGTTATATACCGTCGCAGCAGGGCAGAATTCCAAAAGCTCCGGATTCACCAGCGAACCCGCATAGATGACAACCTGTGCTTTCTTTAACAGTTCTGCACCCCTCAAGGTAATTAAATCCTTTGCCCCTGGTCCTGCTCCGACAAAATGTACTTTTATCATATAAATAACCTTGTCCTTTCTTCCATAATGCTCTGAAGCAGTCCGTCGGCCCCATCCGTCCGTCCGAGCAGGCCGTGTTCGTTGGAAAAAACAATGCATTCCACACCAAATCTCTCCGCTGCTTTTTTCTTCAGATACCGGTCGATTTTCTCCATCACGATTTTCATAAATTCCACTTCCCGGCCGTTCTGTTTGATTACTTGATAGCCCGCATCCGTGGAAATACAGTTTAATATTTCTTTCAGGCTTTCATTACCCACACCTGCCTGCAAAGCCGCAGCCACCATCAGTTCCATGCGGCAGTCCGCCTCCCCGGAGTGGGTATTCATAATTCCACCGGAAACCTTGATCAGTTTCCCGATATGTCCGCATAAAAGGACATCTGTAAACCCCAATTTCGCTATCATCTCCAGAGTCTCACCGATATAATTGGAACACTTTACCGCCTCGTCCAAATCATAGCCATACCGTTTTTTCATAAAATCAAGACCGTAGTTACCGGGTGCAATCACCACTTTTGAACACCCTAATGCTTTCTTTTGATTTAACTCCACCCGAATGGTATCCAGCAGAGCCTGACTGCTCATAGGCTCCACCACTCCGGAGGTTCCGAGAATAGATATTCCACCTGCAATTCCAAGTCTTGGGTTAAAGGTTTTCTCCGCGATTTTCGCTCCTCCCGGCACGGAAATCACCACACTCAATCCTCCGTCATAATCCAGCACTTCCAGGACTTCCCTGATTTCTTTTTCTATCATACTTCGCGGCACAGAGTTGATAGCAGCGTTCCCTACCGGCTGGTCCAGCCCCGGTTTCGTCACCCGTCCTACGCCCTCACCTCCGTCGATAAGCACCTGTCCTTTGGGAATTTGTTCGCCCTCCAAAGTTCGAATGGAAACTGTCGCATATACATAAGCTCCGGTCGTCACATCGGGATCATCTCCACCATCTTTCTGCACAGCGCAGCTCACCCATTCCTTCTCCCGGTGGATGTCCACAAGTTCCGCACAAAAATCAATTCCTTTTGGTGTGGTAATCGTAATCTGTGTTTTCTTTTTTCCACTGAGCAGCATAAACGCTGCTGCCTTGGCTGCTGCCGCAGCGCAGCTTCCGGTGGTAAATCCGATTCTCATAAATTCCCCTTTTTCATCTCATATAGTACAGCGTTGCAGATAGCTGCCGCCACATTGCTTCCGCCTTTCCGCCCCCGGTTAATAATGTAAGGAATATCTGTCTCCATAATTCGTTCCTTAGAAATCTCCACATTAACAAAGCCCACAGGAACACCCACAATGAATTCCGGTCGAAAGGTGCCATTATCATACATTGCACGCAGGTTTAGCAGTGCGGTCGGAGCATTTCCAATGGCAAAAATAACAGGTTTCTTCCATTTGGCCGCCCGCTCCATACTCACTGTTGCCCGGGTAACACCACGGGTTTTAGCTTCCGTTGCAACATCTTCATCCGCCATAAAGCAATGCACTTCTCCACCGTATTTTGCAAGCTCTTTCTTGTTGATACCGGAAAGCGCCATGTTGGTATCGGTCACAATATCTGCACCCGACCGAATCAGCTCTGCCATCCTGCCAATGGCATTCCCTGAAAAGCAAAGAGTCTTCGCATACTCAAAATCTGCAGTGGTGTGAATCGCTCGCTTTATCAAGAATGCTTTGTCCTCCGGAAGCACAATATTTCTCGCCGACAGTTCCTCCCCTATGATTTCAAAGCTTCTAGTCTCAATATCCCCCGGTGCCACATGCTCTGTCTCGCTTCTCACCGGGTCATGATGACCTTGGTTATAATGACTTGGTGCAGGATTCTCGTAGGTTCTGGCAAATTCACCTTCTTCAATATTGAATAACTGCTCCACATAAGCAGGCGTCAATATCTCCTCCACCTTTCCCATCCTATCAATTTTACCCTCTCTGGTTATGCAGAGGCATTCGTCGGCAATCCTTTTCGCCAGTTCAATCTCATGGAGGGACAACACCACTCCGATCTGCTTTTCCCTTGCTAAACGCTTCAATTTATCCGCAAACGCCAGCTTATATCCTATATCCAAAAAGCTGGTGGGTTCATCCAAAATCAAAATCTCAGGTTCCTGTGCCAACGCTCTCGCAAGCAGTACTCTCTGCTTTTGTCCATCACTCAGTTTGGAAAATTCTGCTCCGGACAGTCCTTCCGCTCCCACAAACTCCAGAGCCTCCTGTACTGCTTTCTCATCCGCTTCGGAAAGTCTGCCACTTATCCCCGTAAACTGATGTCTTCCCACACTCACAACCTCGAAGCAGGTGGCATGCTCTACTTCTGTCCGACCTGTCATCATAGCAGCCATCTCTTTTGCACGCTCCCCGCGCTTCAGACGGTTTAAATCATTGCCATCAAGCAATACGACCCCACCCATAGGTTCCAGACTGCCGATAATGGTTTTTAGAATCGTAGTTTTCCCGGAACCGTTAGGTCCAATCAATGCCAGAATTTTACCGGGCAACACCGACAATTGTATTTCTTTCATCAAAGGCTTTCCGTGATAACCTACGCTAAGCCCTCTCGTCTCTAACTTTGCCATGGTTATCCTCTCTTTCTCTTAAGCAACATAGATATCACCACCGGCGCTCCGAAAATTGCTGTAATTGTGCTGATACTCAACTCCATCGGAGTAAACAGGCATCTGGCCAGCAAATCGCAAAAAAGACAAAAAGCTGCCCCCGCTAAAAAGGAAGCACTCATAATAATTCTGGGCTTAGATGTTCGAAACATGCTCCGTATCACATGCGGAACTGCGATTCCCACAAAAGAAATAGGTCCCGCAAATGCTGTTACTGTAGCAGATAGGATACTGGAACAGGTAATCAACAGCACTCGAAACATCCGCAGATTCATCCCCACACTGAAGGCATACTGCTCTCCGTAAAGATAAGTTTCAATATCTTTTGCCATAAAAAAAGCAATCACAGTACCAATGAACACGATGGGAACAAAGCTCTCCACGTTCTGCCATGAAATTGCAGAAAAGCTTCCCATCGACCAGTTATGTAAATTGACAATATTGGAATCATCTGCAAAAGTCACTAGCAGCTCCGTTATCGCCGAACAAACATATCCAATCATCACACCACACACAATCAGTATGGACATGTTTTTGACTTTACCTGCTGCCAGAATTACCAACCCTGTCGCCAGCATCGCCCCCAGAAATGCTGCCGCCACCATCTGCACAGATCCAAATCCAAATCTGTAGCTGTACGCAGCCACCATCAGAATGGCCACAAACAGCTTGGCACCGGAGGATATTCCCAGCACAAACGGTCCCGCAATCGGATTGGCAAAAAAAGACTGCAACAAATATCCTGAAAGTGCCAGTCCTCCTCCCAGAATCATAGCTGCCAAAATTCTGGGAATCCGGATATTCCACAGAATCACTCCATTCACGCTCTGAGTATCATGTGTCAATAATATTTGAAAAAGTTCAGACAAAGTAACATCTGCACTTCCAATAATCAAATTTGCAACCAGGAGAAAAAGAAGTACTGCACTGATGCAACTGTAAAGAATGATTCTTCTTTTTTTCAAGTCTCCTCTCCTCCTTTAGTCCAAACGATGGAGGAACTCGGTATCGCTTTCCCCATCCTCTCCGATTACATAGTATAAATCCTCTATGATATCCGCCACCTTGCTGCCTTCCTGATAAAGATTTGCATCCGTAACCCATACCTTTTTATTCTGCACTGCCTTATAATCCGCAAACAGCGCATTCTTGTTCAGCAAGTCCTCCAACGAGGTCACGCTACCATCAATCGTACCATTATAAATCAAAATATCTGCATCCACCGCTTTTTTATAAAAGTCCTCCCAATTGATATTCACCGTTGAAAGGGCATTCTCTTCCTCTAAATACAAATCCGAAAAGGCGTAAGTCCCCCCGGCTGTTTCAATCATCTTGCAGAGATAATCTCCCGGTTTTCTGACGTTGACATACCCATTGGAGGCTATGTAAAAAAATGCGACCTTCTTCGGTTCGGTGCCCGCCTGCTTGTCACAAAGCTCCTGTCTGAGTGCCTCCACTTTCCTGCACTGCTCATCGAAAAATGCATTTGCAGCCTCTTCCTTTTGCAGCAATACGCCATAAAGCTTTATCCACTCTAGCCGTCCCAGGGGATCCTCCTCATAGCTGGAGCGCTCAACCAGCACCGGGATTTGCAAGCTCTCCAACTCCTCCTTAATCTTTGGAGAATGATAAATCATGGTGGATTCAATTGCCAGCCCGCAATTCATGGCCAAAAGTCCCTCGTAGTCCGGAGCGCTGTATTTTCCGACATAGGTGATGCCGCCATCGCGGATGCGTTCCTGAATCAGGGGAGAAGAATAGTCCTCCGCCTTAGTGCTGCATGCCGTGATTGCAAAAAGCCCATCCAAGCACTGAAAATAATCCATGGCTGAGGAGGCTGCCAGATATACCTGCTCGCAGGGTAGATGGATGATTGTAACATTCTCTATCCCCAAGCGATTATCCAAGGCTCCCTGAGGAACGCAAACATAATCATTTCCATCCTCCACATGAACATGAACATATCCGCCGGAATAATACTCCACGGAGTACTGCGTTGCATATTGAAGCTCCATCCTGCCTATTGGAACCGGTGCTTCTGCCGCTTCTTCTATCGCATTATTCTGTTTGATTGTTCCACATGCCACAAGTGGCACGGTCGCCATAAATAACGCCGTGCACACTGTAAGCATCATCTTTTTTCTTTTATTTTTCATCTGAAATATACTTATTGTAAACTGATAGTAGATCTGTCAAAAGAAAGGGTATACTCAATCTCATGAGGTGTACTCATCGCAACTGTATCCGCAATCACCTTCACAGGCTCCTTTAAACTTTCAAAGGGAATCTCAAATACAGAATTTCCCTCTGTATTCACCGGTTCATATTTTACATCTCCCACAATCATGTAATCGTAGTTAGGACTGCTCCATGTCAGGGTAACCAGCTTCTTTCCGTCCTGTTCTACAACTCTTGCAGGAGAAGCTATCGATGCTTTTCCGCTTCCACCCTCCAGACCGACATAAATCATGTACTCACTTATCCGCTCCGGATCGGACACACTTACCTTATGATCATACCACTTGCCCTTGGTCCCCACAAGTGCCAGTTCGAACTCATCTGTAAGAACAGAGACAGGCACGTCAAAGGCATGTACCTCTTCCGTCAAACCATCGCTGTAGGTAACCTCCTCGACCGTCGCCTCAATCAGGTCTGCACCTTCCTTCTGTGCATCCTCAGCACTTCCTAAAAACAGACTCACTGTGTTTTGAGAGGGCATCACGATATGCAGCGTTCCCTTTTTGTCAGATACTGTAAGCGTTCCCTTTCCTTCAAATATCTCATTTACATGAAACATGGAGCTATCCGTATCAAATTCCACGGCATAAACACCATCCTCCATATCAAGTGATGCCTGATTCTTTTCGTTCAAATTACTGCATCCAATCAACAGAAGGGATGCCAAAATTGCTGCAACTGCGCTGCTTAAAATCTTATTATTCACAACAATGCTCCTCTATCTTATTTCATTACATCAGCAAGATGTGCTACATAGAGCTGTTCAACAGCTTCAATTCTTCCCAGACCTGAAATCTGTGTATCGACTGCATCAAATGCACCGGATGCTTCAAACATACTCTTCCAGGAATCTTCCTCATCCCCTGCCATATCATTATTTGCATGGTCTCCGGCAACAACCATGAGAGGACGAAGTACAACCTTCTTGTATCCAGCCTCAGAAACGGCTGAAATCACATTTTCGCAGGAAGTCTCTTCCGGTTCACCCTCTACAGTTCCAATCCACACATTGTCATAGCCAAGTGCACTCATCTGCGCCTGCATCTGAGAATAGGTCACTTTTGCAGTGTGGGAAGTACCGTGTCCCATGAACACAAAAGCAACTCCTGCCTCCTTCGCAGCCTCGAGGGATTCAAATCCAGCATCTGTATATGCCTCAGCTGTTACAGCTTTTGCAACTGCTTCCTTGTCAGAATTGATTGCTTCAGCGTCAGCTCCAACCGTTCCCAAAAGTGGCTCGGAAATTTTCACAGACTCGAATTTATCTGCATAGGAATCCACCACTTCCTTCATCTCGTCGTACTCAGCCCCATGCATCAAATGAGTAGGCTGTACCACCAGATTTTTTACGCCGTTTGCCACAGCACGGTCGAGTGCCTGCTCAACGTTATCTATTTTTTCCCCGTCTCGTGCCTGCACATGGTTGATGATAATCTGTGCTGTGAACGCACGTCTTACGGACCAGTCAGGATAAGCCTTGGCAATCGTTTTCTCAATTCCACCGATATCCTTGGCGCGACTATCGTTAAAGGAAGTTCCAAAGCTGACTACCAGAATCTCATTTTCTCCAATTTCATCTGCATTCAAAGAATCATCTAAAGATGCATCTCCGGTGTCGCGTCCGAAGTAATCGGGGTCTGCGTCCTCTCCCTCAACAAGCTCCTTCTGTGCATCTGTCAAAGCATCCCACGCTTCTTTTGCCGCAGCACACTGTGCATCTGTTTCGTCTGTTCTCTCCTGCACATAAATTGCATCAATCAATGCAGCCACAGCATCCGCTGCCGCCTGATCATCGTTTGCAGCCTGATCGTCGCTTGCAGCCTGATCGTCGCTTGCCTCTGTGTTCTCATCCTGAACAACCGAAGTCTCCTCCGCATCACCGCAACCGGTAAGAGACGTCACAACCATCATCGTAGCCAAAAGTGTTACCAATAATTTTTTCTTCATAATATCTCCCTCTTTTTTCTATATATTTATATAAACTCTTTTCATGAAAAACAGCGCATAAAAAAAGCCTATATCAAATGATAATAGGCACACAAAAATAAAAGGTATTGAAACCTCTTCCGTAAACGGCACGACCAATTCCTCGTGATCATATGTACCAAGCTAAAAAGGCAGGTTTCCTGGCTGAGCATCCTCGCCCGCTGTCGCCTTCCCGGATATCCTCCAGTGACAAATAAAGACAACGGACTCCGCATCACAGTGACGAGATCGTACAGGAATCGCACCTGTTTCCCTTTTACCCTTTGGCCCTATGCGCCGGCATAGTCAAAGGCACCTTCCGCTTTTTATATTCAGTTAAACTTCTGATCCCAAAAGATCGTATAGATTATAGCACACCTGTTTCTGTTACGCAAACTTCATTTATATTTTTCAATTCCGATTAACCATATTTCTTGCTATCGCTTTCCAAGCTCCCAGAAAGCCACCGCACTTGCCGCTGCAACATTCAAGGAATCGATTCCTGCTTCCATAGGGATTTTCGCCACATAATCCGATTGTTCCACCGTCTCTGCGGTCAATCCTTCCCCCTCATTCCCCATGATGATTGCCAGCTTAGGAATCTCTTTTAATCGTTCATCCTCAATGGATACATTATCATCCCGAAGTGCCATAGCAACGGTTTGAAAGCCACAGTTTCTCAATTCTTTAAAGGGCACACTGTCCGTAATCGTCCAGGGGATCTGAAATACTGTCCCCATACTCACTCTCGCTGCCCTCCGATACAATGGGTCGGCGCATGCAGAGGTCAAAATGATACCATCCATGAAAAGGGCGGCTGCACTCCTAAAAACCGCTCCGATATTGGTGGGGTTTTCCACATCCTCTAACACCACTACCCTGTGGGAATTTTGACAAATCTCTTCCACCGGAGGCAACTCTTTTCTCCGCATGGCACAGAGAATCCCTCCCGTCAAGGCATATCCCGTCAGCTGACGCAGGCTGTCATATTCCATCTCATAAACCGGGGCAGTTTTCTCAAAGTGCTCTACAATCTCTCTTGCTTCCCCGGAAAGCTTCTCCGGTTCACCCAGAAAAGATTCAGGCTCATATCCGGCATCCAGCGCTCTGGTAATCACCTTGACGCTCTCGCAGATAAACAGCCCTCTGTCCGGCTCGTAGATGTGCTTTAGCTGATTTTCATTATATTTTGTGTAAACCTGTAATTCAGGTTTGTTGAATTCATCTACTCTTATAATCATCTGCTTTGCGACTCCTGTTTCTGTTTCGTATACGCTCGGGTGAAAACAAATGCCCGCTTCGCGGTCGCTTGTTTTCCTTCCTCTTTTTTACTCACAGAAACCATCTGCTCCGCAGATATCGTCGCTCTGCGACTTTTGTTTCTGTTTCGTATACGCTCGGGTGAAAACAAATGCCCGCTTCGCGGTCGCTTGTTTTCCTTCCTCGCTATAAATAAATGCCCAAGAGCAATCCTGCTCTTGGGCAAACTTCATTATGCATGATATCATATTGTGAAAAAAAAGTCTATACTTTTCTTTATTTTTTTGTTACGCTCTTTTCACAGCAATGAACGAGGCGGCGCCACCTCTCACACTATCATGGAGGAGTTTAAATGAGTAAACCAAATGCTTTCTATGGAACTACACGCGAGGATGAAGAAAAAAAGCTCTTACGAATTCGAAGGATTGCGGAAGATAAAGTCAAAAAAACGGAACAGACCGCTTCCAATCTGCAGGAAGAACTGAAATCTCTGCGCGAAGTGTATGATGTGGAGGATAAGGAAGGTCTTGCTCAGTGGTTTAACACCGATGCACGTTTCTCAGAGGTCCGAAACGACTTAAACCGGGCGAAAAGAGCCTGTCACAAACCCTTTTTCGGGCGAATCGATATCGAAGATTCCGAGAACCATAAAAAAGAAACCTTCTACATCGGAAAAAGTATGATAGCCGATAATCCTTCCGAACCGGAAGTTATCGACTGGCGCGCCCCTATCGCAAGTGTCTACTATGACCACAGTCTTGGCTTATGCAGCTATAAGGTCCCTAAAAAAGGTATTTTTCAGGTAGATTTAAAGAGAAAACGTACCTACGAAATTGAGGACGAACGCATCATTGACTTCTATGACTCTGACGTGGTCGCCAATGATGATCTGCTCACCAAATATTTATCCAAAAGCAAGCGGAACGTCTTAAGCGAAATCATCGCCACCATCCAGCAGGAACAGAACGAAGTTATCCGCAAAAACCCTCACCACAACGTACTGGTGCAGGGTAGCGCCGGTTCCGGTAAGACCACCGTCGCCATGCACAGAATCTCTTACATTCTCTACAATTACGAACGAGAATTTAAGCCGGACAGCTTCTACATTGTGGGCAGTAACAAGGTTCTCCTGAACTATATCACCGGAGTGCTTCCGGACCTGGATGTGTACGGGGTTCGCCAGCTGACCATGGAAGAATTGTTTGTGCGTCTCCTCTATGAAGATTGGGATAAGCATAAAATAACTGTTCGTCCATTAAGTAAAAACGAGGAAGCTGTGCGCATTAAGACCTCCTCTGCATGGTTTGAGGAATTGCGCAGATTCTGCATAAGCTATGAATTAAAACATATTCCCTCAGAGGATATCACATTAGAGCAGACCGGGCATGTGATTATGACCGGGAAAGCCATAAAAGATGCCATAAAAAAGCAGCCCGATTGGCCCATGTGGCGCAAGTTCGAGCGTTTGAATGACTTACTCAGAGTCGGACTGGAAAACGAAATCTACGGAAAGTACCATTCCTACAATCCGGAGCAGCAAAAAAAGCTCACGCAAAAATACAAAAGCTGGTTCCAACGCTACGCATTGAAAGACTCCGTCTTCACTCTCTATGACGCTTTCATGGAACAGCAAAAGTTGCTCCACCCGGGCGTGGCCTACACAGAGAACGAACCCGACTTATATGACCTTGCCTCCCTTGCCTACATCTATAAGCGTCTGAAAGAGACAGAAGTCATTCAGGAAGCCAGCCATGTGGTAATCGATGAAGCTCAGGATTTCGGCATGAGTGTCTACCACTCTTTGAAATACTGCATGAGCAAATGCACCTTCACCGTGATGGGCGATGTCTCCCAGAACATCAACTTCGGTCTGGGACTCAGTGACTGGGAAGAATTAAAAAAAGTATTGCTACCCGGCAAATTTGATTATTTCGGTCTGCTTCGGAAAAGTTACCGCAACACAGTGGAAATCTCCAATTTTGCCACCGACATTCTCCGCCATGGCACTTTTCCCATCTATCCCGTGGAACCGATTATCCGCCACGGTGAGGAAGTCGGCATAACGGAATGTAAAAATGAAACGAAACTTTTAAATGCAGTTGCAATAAGAGCGAAAGAATATTTGAAAAAGAACTACGAAACCATTGCTATCATCTGCAAGGACCGTCAGGAATCGGAAATCGTCTGCAGGAAACTTTCCGGCGAACTTGATATCCATCTTTTCTCCGATGAGAACAGCGAATTTTCCAAAGGGGTTTATGCACTCCCCATCGAATACTCAAAGGGTCTGGAATTCGATGCCGTCATCATCTATGATGCATCTCAAAATGCCTATCCCAAAGAGGACGGCTATGCCAGACTCCTCTATGTGGCAGCCACCAGAGCTCTCCACGAATTAGCGGTATTTTCCCTTGGAGAACTTACCGGGCTTATAAAAGATCCCATTCCTGAAAACAGAAAAAATAATACTTTTCAGGAAGATTCTTACCATATTAAGCCCCGCGTGTTCGAGGAAGACTTCCGAACGAACGAAGAAATTGCAGTAGCACTGGCAAAAGAAGGAGACAGAGAGCGTGCGCTTCGCGAAAAATACGGTCCACGCAAGATTATCATGTCTACACCATCCGTAGAGCCCACAAAGCCTGTCGCTGCACGTCGATATGCTCCCGGCAGTTACCTAAGCAACTTAAAGTCTACTCCACAGGCGCCTCAGACGTCCTCTGTCCCGGAGGTGACAACAGAATTCTTCACGATGCCGGAGGCCACCTCACTGACTCCCATCGGGCATGGTAAGATTGATAATTCCGTCCGCTGGGTGAAACAGGATAAGCATTTTGTAGAAATTACCGGAAGCTATGGTACGATGCGAATTATCCCCATATCCGATGAGACTGTCCGCATCCTGTTCGGCAAAGGCATCTTCTCCAAAATCAAAGCACTGCCGGAAGAAATCACTTTTAAAAAGGAAGTCCGGTGGACTTACCGGGAAACCAGAGAGCTTTTAGAAATCACGATGGCAAAACTGATTGTCAGAGAGGACAAAAAGACCGGCGCCCTCACATTCTTAGGCAGGAATGGGCAGCCACTCCTCTCAGAAAGTTCTGCACTATGCAGACAATATCACGGTTCTAAAGATATCTGGTGGGAATACTTTGCATGGTCTCGAAAAGAAACTCTATCAGCACGTGGCAGGGCGGATAGTGAATGGAAAGACTTGAGCCTGTCAGCCAAATATATATCCCACGGCTCCACCAGACGGCCCACACTTTTGATGTCTTCCAAAGGCTATCAGCTTCTGGTACCGGGAGGCATTCGGGTACTCGCCTGCACCATTCCGGCGCACGGACCTTACCTATGCTTTGAGGACAGCGAGATCATTGATTATATTTTCCGGGGTGCTCGATAATCTGGCTTTGCCAGCGACTTATCCCGATTTAGAAAGAAGAATTTGCCATGAAAAAATATGAATTGGAAATCTGTGTGGATTCTGTGGAATCCGCACTTGCTGCCCGAAAAGGCGGGGCAACCAGATTGGAGCTTTGCAGTAACCTTGTGATTGGCGGGACAACTCCCAGTCCGCTTTTGTTTCAGGAAATCAGAAAATATACGGACATCCGAATCCATGTGTTAATCCGCCCCAGATTTGGCGACTTCTGTTATAACGCTTATGAGAAGAGCCAGATTTTGGGAGAAGTGGAACAATTTCGTAAGCTGGGGGCAGAGGGCATCGTCATCGGTGCCCTGAATACTGACGGAACCATAGACACTGCATACATGAAAGAGCTGATTCAGGCCGCCGGTTCCATGCATGTCACCATGCACAGAGCCTTTGATATGTGCATGGATTTACCTGCTGCCCTGGAAGCGTTAAAACAGCTGGGGATTGCCACTATTCTTACTTCAGGCGGTGCCAATAACTGCATAGACGGAATGGCTACCCTGCGCACCCTGCACGAAAGAGCGGAAGGGCAAATCGATATTATGGCAGGCGCCGGTGTCAGTGCGGAAAACGTTAAGCTCCTCCATGATAGCACCGGAATTTGCTCCTACCATATGTCCGGCAAAAAAATGACGGACAGCCCCATGCTTTACAGAAACTCTTCCGTAAATATGGGCCTGCCCGGAATAAATGAGTACCAAATTATTCAAACGGACTATAGCAACGTAAAGGCAGCTGCAGAAATACTTCGGTCTATCCCTTGACAGCTCCCACCATAATCCCCTTTGTAAAATGCTTCTGCACAAAAGGATAAAAAATCAAAATCGGAACACTTGCCACAATAATCAACGCGTACTTCATCGTCTCGCCCTGCATGACCTTCTCATACATACCGGTCAAATCTCCGCCCACAGCCTCCAGACTGTTCTGCAACAGGATTTCCCTCAAAATAATCTGGAGCGGGTAAAGACTTTCATCCCGCAGATAAATGATTGCATTGAAAAATGCGTTCCAGTGCTGTACTGCGTAAAACAAAGTGATGACTGCCAGAATGGATTTAGACAGGGGCAATACTACCTTTAAAAGTGTCTGAACATGGCTACATCCATCAATAGCTGCTGCCTCCTGCAATTCACCTGGAATACTGGACTGAAAATAATTTTTCATTACTAACATATTATAGGTGTTTAAAGCATTGGGAATCACCATTGCCCAGATACTGTCCGTAATTCCAATATTCTTTACAACAAGGTACACCGGAATCATTCCCCCGCCGAACAACATGGTGAAGGATGCTACAAAAGTCAAAAAAGTTCTGCACGGCATATCCTTTCTGGACAGTGGATATGCACATAATGTGGTCACAAAAAGATTGATAACTGTTCCCAACACTGTATATAGAATCGTGTTGCGATACCCTCTCCATATCTTCGCCTCCTGCAGCACCATCTGATAAGATTTCAGATTAAAGCCAACCGGCAAAAATGTCAGCTTCCCGGCTAAAACTGCCTCCGGTTTACTAAAAGACGCAATGATTACAAAATATAACGGATACGCCACCATTAAGAGAATCAGCACGCTGATTACAATGATTACCGCATCAAACACTCTATCATTTAAACTCTTCTTCATCTAAACCTCTCCATTACCAAAGACTAATTTCAAAATATTTTTTACATATTTTATTTGTGAGTATTATCAATGTCAGATTGATAACAGAGTTAAATAATCCCACTGCTGTCGCATATCCGTAATTTCCTTGCAAAATGCCCTGTTTATACACCAAAGTGGATATAATCTCACTGGAACGAATATTCAGATCATTTTGCAGTAAGTACGCCTTCTCAAACCCGATTGTCATAACCTGCCCGATTCTCAGGATTAAGAGTGTTACAATGGTAGGGGTAATCCCCGGTAATGACACGTGAATAATACGTTTCAATCTTCCTGCTCCGTCAATCTTAGCCGCTTCATAAAGTTCCGGATCAATTCCTGCCAATGCAGCTATGTAAATCACGGAATTCCATCCACTTTCCTGCCAGATATCAGACAGTACATAGACTGCCTTAAAATATTTATTTGATTCCAGAAAGCCTACCGATTCCACACCCAGAAAGTTCAAAAAGGTATTTAGTACTCCATATTGCGGAGATAAAAATAAATACAACATACCGCACAGGACAACTGTTGAGATAAAGTGAGGAACGTAGGTCAGATTCTGCAATATCTTCTTAAAATGAATTCCCGGCAGCTCGTTAAGTATGATTGCCAATAAAATGGGCATCGGAAATCCAAACAGGATAGAATACAGGCTGATGGATACCGTATTCCAAATGATATCCCGATTGTAATAGGAAGAAAAAAATTGCTGGAAATATCTGAGTCCCACCCATGGGCTGTCTAAATATCCCAATCGTGGATTATAATTTCTAAAAGCCAGCTGGATTCCGTACATCGGTACATAGCAGAACACTATGTACCAGATGAGCGGGACGAGGAACATCACTAGCAGCTGCCATTTTGAAATCACAGTTTTCCGAAATGACTTCTTCATGTCGAACCTTTTCTCCTTTATTGAAGCTTATCGTATGCTTCCTGATAGATGGACACCCATTCGTCAATTCCAATATCTTTCAATGTCTGAACATAAGTATCCCATTCATCAAAGGACTCTTCTCCTCTGATAAGTAAAGCTGTGGTAGTTTTCATATAACTCTCAATATCTGTCCAGAGCACCGAAACTCTGTCATTTACCTCATCTGTAAATAATGGTGCCGAATAGATATCCTTCGGAACATGAGGGTCCAAAGCTACCTGAGCTGCTAATGTATTAGCAGATGCAATTGCCTCACAGTTCATCTCATTTACCAACTGTGGTGCACCACCTCCGGGCCATATTGTAAATTTTCCAATCTCAGTGCCGCTTCCGTTAGGGCTGTCCAAAATACCATCGTTGTATCTGGGATGTCCAGTCTCATCAAAGTACATGTTTTCACCTTCCACACCGTAGCGCAACAGAATAGAGCCTTCATCGCTGTAAAAGTAATCTATCCAGCGAAGTGCAGCTTCCGGATATTTACAGTCACAGCTGATTGCAAATACACCATTGTCTCTGGCAATTGGTGCGGATTGCACGTACTGATTATCTGCAACTCCCGTAAACGGGGCAATACCGATATAGTCTGTTGAATCAAATGCATCGTCTGCCTGGTTGAAAAACAAACCTAACAACTGACCGGAAGCTTTGGAAATATACTTTGCATATTCCTGAGTAAATATTTCTTCGTCAATCAGTCCCTCTGCGTACATATCATGCAGCCACATCAGCTCTTCCTTGAAAGAATCGTCTGTTAGATAAGTGGTAACTTTGCCATCTTTCACCTCAAGCCATGTGTCGAACTGCCACTGATGTCCCCAGACACCGGCAAATCTTCTAATCAAAGTCTGCGCATCAGATGCACTCATCGGAACTTCATCATTCGTTCCGTTCTCATTAAAATCAACATCCTTGAACGCTCTTAACACTTTTTCCAGATCCTCAATGGATTTCGGCGCCTCCATTCCAACCTTCTCTAACCAGGATTTATTAATCCAGAATTTTTCATCCCTTGCAGCCGTCAGATCAATCAATGCCGGAAGCGCATAGATATGACCATCCGGTGCTGTAATTCTGGAAAGGATTGCCGGATTCTCTTTAATATGCTTAGACATATTCGGTGCATACTGCTCCAGCATGTCCTCAAGCGGAATCAGTATTCCCATGGAACCATATTTTACAATCTCTGAATTGGACAGGAACGCTCTGACAAAAACATCATCATACTCATCACTTGCCCACATCAGGCTCTTTTTCTCATCATACCCTTCTGCGGAAAGCACGTCTGTAAAATCCAATTTGATATTGGTCATCTCCTGGTACTTCTTCCACATCGACATGGTATCCCATGGTTGCTGAACTGCCCCTTGCTGTCCGAAAACGCGAAGAGTGATTTCCTCATTCACAATGGGAAATCCGTCTTGGTTAACCACATCAGCTGTCTTACCGGCAGCCGCTTTGTCGTTTGCTGTACCACTCTCGTTCCGACTTCCGCCGCATCCTGTCAGGCACCCTGCAATAAGGCTTACACACAGCATCGTACTTACTAACCATTTCTTTTTCATAGTGTCCCTCCAATTTTTATATTTATTTTTTGCACATCTTTCAGATGTTTATCTTACAGATGTTTATCTAACTGATGCATATCCTCCTGATACCATTTGGGGCTCATCGGATATTCCTGCACACACTCGTCTTTTCCGGATACTTTCCGAAAATCTTCTGCACTGAACACACTGCCATCCTCATGAAACAGTCCATTGATTGTTCCATTGATTCTCTGTTCCGGAAGATACGCCGGTTTCACCATCAGAGACCAGAAAAAGGAGCCGATTCCAACTTCATGAATGATATCTGCCAGTGAGGAAAGTTTTGGCACTTTATATTCCTCAGGGATATCTGCCTTTCCCCAACCGGGGTCACCCTCTCTCAGACGCTGCCACTCTGTAATCCAGCAGGGTTTATCAACTACCTGTTCCACATGCTTAGCTGCAATCAATCCATTCCGAAACTGCTCTGCTGAAGTCGGAAAATTATCATGAAACTGATAGATATCAAGCAAATCTGCAAAATATAAATTATGCTCCAGCATAATACAGCCCATAGTAAGCGGTATGCCTCCCCTGATACTGTACACATGCTCCGCAATATATCTTGCAAATTCCACATTTCCCTTTTCCCTGTGTGGCTCATTCATGATTTCGATTGCCAGAAGACGGTTATCGTCCCTGTATCGTTCCATAAACGCATCCAGATAGGGCAAAACCTCCGGAAATCTTTCCCTGTGATGTTCAATTTCTCTTCCCGGATACCGGACACAGACGGCAGTATAAGGGTTTCTGTCATTCCCCGACTCCTCGCTAAACTCCACGCCACAGTCTTCAAACAGAACCGGCATTATCCTCACTTTATATTTATCTGCAAGCTGTAACATTTCATCGAAAATCACAAAAAATCTCTCCTGATTTTCCAGATAGAAATGATAGCTGACAAACAATCTGTATGCGTTAATTCCCGCCGAAACCGCATACCCCAAATCTCTTTCAAATTCTTTCTCATCAAACATAGTAAACGTCTGATAGGCATTGTAAGCCCGTGCCGGAAAATAAACCGCCCCACAGATATTCTCGTAATAAGATTGTTCAAGCTTCATATCGTTCTTTCTCCCCAATTCCTTATTCTAGTTTTTCTCATCCTTCGTAGTTTTCTTTCTCACAGCCTCCTTCATCGGAAGCCCTGTATCATAATCCAGCTGACGAGGCTCATATTCTTCGTTCTGCCTCTGTCTGGTATAACCGTCATTTGCCCACAGAGGAGATTTATCCTTCCGCCATGGTCTGCAGCTCCACTGATATCCCCTATACAAATCTCTGGTGGAATTCATATGTTCCAAAAGCATATCGTGCATTTTGTTACGAACAGATTCATATTCCTGTTGGTCAATCAGATTGTGCACCTCATAGGGGTCCTTTTCCATGTCATAGAATTCATCGGTGTCCAAAAGATGAATCACCAATTTATAGCGTTTTGAGGTAACCGCCCTCATCATCTGCAGGCCACCGAATCCGTCATGATCCACCTCATATCTGGTAAATTCCGTAAATACAACGTCATTGATTTTCTGTCCGATATCATAAATCTGAGGAAGCATGCTTTTTCCCTCCAGACTCTTCGGAACAGGCACGCCCATATAATCAAGAATCGTCGGAGTTAAATCGATATGTGATGCCGGGGTATTGACTACTTTCCCCTTTTCGCCTCCTTTGATAATCAGTGGAATGTTGGCAATCTCTTTGTATGCAGCCGCATTTTTCATCTGTAATCTGTGGTTTCCAAGCATATCTCCATGATCGGATGTAAATATCACCATCGCGTCCGGAAGCTTTTGTCTGATTTCATCCAAAACCCTGCCAATCTCAGAATCCATAAAGCTGTTGC
>JAILPF010000023.1 GCA_024699575.1 Acetatifactor sp.
CCTTTTTACGGTATTGTTTCAAATCTTTGACCAATGCTTCGAAACTGTTGTTATACGGAGCAACATTTCTGACATTGATGTCGTATTTTTTCGCAGACTTAAAGTATGCACTTTTCCCATCCATGATAGAAAGTGTGACAACATTGCCATGCATCAGTTTGGATGCAACCTGTTCTCCGTTAAAAAGAATGTTCATCTGCCCCGGAAGGATGTATCCTTTCTCCGCGCGTTGCTGCATGCTCTCGCGGAATTCCAGTTCCACAGCATCCGCCTGCTCTTTTACACGTCCCGGTTCATCTATAAAAAAGGTCAGCCCTTTTCCGCCGGATATATTCTGCATTAATTCCGGCAAAGTAACAGGGTCATCATAAAAATATCGAATATAACTCTCTATATTGACTTTGCTCTGAAATTCCAGCAGTTGTTCCTGCAGTTCACGGAAATTTTGTTCCACCCTGTGAGCTTCTTCCGTCTGAAAATGTTTGCGGAACAATTCACTCTGTCTGTCTGCTTCCTGTTTTAACTTCGTAAGCCCGGCATGAACTCTGTCCACCTCCATCACAAATTCCGTGGCCGGATAGATAGTGATGCTTTCAAGCTTTTCAATGGAACGCTGGCTTAAGATATCAAAACTGCGGATAGAATCCACTTCATCGCCCCATAACTCGATACGATAAGGGTTTTCCTCCGTCAAGTCATACACATCCACAATACCTCCGCGAATGGAAAACTGTCCGGGATTCTCCACCTGATATGTCTTCTCATATCCCATGGATACCAGCTTCTGTGCAAGATATGTCTCGTTAATATTGCCCCCTCGCTCCACAAGAATCACATCTTTTTCTTCATCCCACAATACCTGTGGTGCCATCAAAGCCGCAAATGTGGTTATGATAGTCGTTGGCTTTCTCTCTATCAGGCGGCGCAATGTACAGATACGCTCTCTGGTCAGCTGATTTCCGTGAATATCAGCCTGAAAGAAGATCAAATCCTTCGCCGGATATAGCATGACATTCCTGTCATAAAATTTATATTCTTCGTATAGTTCTTTTGCTTTCAGATCACTGTAAGTAACGATGACTGTATATTTGCAACCATCGCTCAACCCATACATCATATGAAGTTTTTGAGAATCAACACATCCGGTCAGTGCGATCGGACTAATCAGCTTTCTTAGATTCTCCTGCATCTGGCCAAATTCTGCCAGCTCCTTCAGAGGGGCAAGTAACGCCTGCATAGCCATCTCCTATTTTTCTACATTCTTACGGTTAAACGCATTCATCGCTTTATCTGCATCTTCGCTGATAATCATTCTCACAGCATCTGCCGCCTGAGTAACTGCTTCCTCCAGATTTTCCCTGTCCTGCTTGGAAAAATGCCCCAGAACATGCCCGACCAGATCACGTCCATCCGGCTTTCCGCCCACACCCATTTTGATTCTGATGAATGTATCGTGTCCAAGATGTGCGATGATATTCTTTAAGCCGTTGTGCCCTCCCGCACTCCCTTTTTTTCGAATCCGCAGCATCCCCACTTCCAGGCTGATATCGTCTGAAATCACAATCAATTCAGCTGTTTCATCCACCTTATAATAGTCAATCAGCTGTCTGACGCTCTCGCCACTGAGATTCATAAATGTCTGGGGTTTCGCCAGAATACATTTTTCTCCTGCAACAACACCCTTTCCAATAATTGCCTTATGTTTTTTTTCAATAACCGAAATATTCTCCTGCTCAGCAATCTTATCTATCACATCGAACCCTACATTATGTCTGGTCCCCTCATAGTCCTTCCCCGGATTTCCCAGTCCTACAATAATATACATATTTCTTCCTCACTTCTTTAACAAGTGCCTTTATTCTCTCATTTTTTTCGAAAAAATACAAGGGCAGAAAGCTCAATAAAAGAGCTTTCTGCCTTATGATGACCTCGGAAATCCTTATTTACTTTTGGCTGAACTGCTTATTCCTCCGGTTTCTCACATTCCTTCTCGTATTCCGCGAGAATCAATCCCTGAATCATCTCACGCGTAGCGGAGTTGATGGGGTGAGCAATATCACGATACTCACCATCGGCGGTCTTTTTGCTTGGCATTGCGATAAATAATCCTTTATCGCCCTCAATGACCTTAATGTCATGTACA
>JAILPF010000276.1 GCA_024699575.1 Acetatifactor sp.
TGCATTATTCCCTCAGGTTGCTACAGATTTCTTTAAATACCGTCAGGCTCAGCAGGAGAAAGTTGATATGACTCAGGCTGATACTAAAAATGGAGCATATCCTGTTTAATAAAATATGATTAGATAAAATGGCGCTTCGACATAATTGTCGGGCGCTATTTTTTTGCTTGACAACATTTCCGGAGACATCTAAAATAACAAGTGTTATAAAAGAATATTGGAGATAGAAAAGATATGGCACGAAAAGAATCAATTACTATTCAAAATATACTTGATACAGCTTTTTCCATGACCCGTGAGGAGGGATTTATCAATGTTACGGCAAGGAAAGTTGCTGCCAGAGCCGGCTGCTCGACACAGCCGATTTTTCGCGTGTATAAGAACATGGATGAATTGTGGAATGCAGTTTATTTAAAAGCAGTTTCTTTTTTTCAGGATTATTACAGTCTTTATCCCAGAACCGGTAAAGCGCCTTTTTCCAATATGGGTATGGCTGTCATTGCCTTTGCGAGGGAGGAGAGAAATTTATTTGAACTATTATTTATTTCACAAAATGTCCATAGAAAAAGTATGTATGAAGTTCTAAACGGGGATGCGGGAAATGTTGTTTATGAAATTAATCTGGCAAAATCTCTTGGGTGTACCAATCCGCAGGAAATGTTTATGAAAATGTGGATTTTTATTTATGGAGCAGCATGCATGACTCTGACTGGAGATTACGATCTTTCCGACAGAGAAACGATGGAACTGCTAGAGCATTCTTACGAAAGCTTTTCCGGGAATGCTGCAAGATAGTTGTTGAGAAAGGATAATAGTTGATGGAACAACAGTACGATGTGCTAGACAGAATTAATGAACGTTATAACAGAATGAGCAAGAGCCATAAGATTATTTCCAACTATATTCTGGAACATTATGATCAGGCAGTGTTTATGACTGCAGCAAAATTAGGCGATGCATTGGGGATCAGTGAATCGACTGTTGTAAGATTCGCTGCCGGAATAGGATATGATGGCTACCCGGAATTGCAGAAAGCACTTGAGGAATGCGTCAAAGGGAAATTGAATAGCATTCAGAGAATGGATGCCAAATATGGCAGAAGCTCACAGTCGGAGATTTTGACTTCCGTTTTGACGGCAGATATCGAGAAGCTGCAGGACACAATTGAACATTTGGATCCGGCGGCATTTGAATCGGCTGTTGATACGATTTTGTCTGCTGATACAATTTATATCATGGGGCTAAGAAGCAATGAACCGCTTGCTGTTTTCCTTCATTTTTATCTCAATATGATTCGTGGAAATGTTGTATTGCTTAGTACTACCAGTGTCAGTGAAACATTTGAGCAAATGATTCGGATCAATGAAAAAGATTGTTTTATCGGCATCAGTTTTCCGAGATATTCTATGAGAACATTGAAGGCAATGGAATTTGCAAATGATAGAAATGCCAAGGTGATTGCGATTACAGATAGTGCACATTCGCCGATGAGCTTGTATTCATCCTGCAATCTGCTTGCCAGAAGTGACATGGTATCTATTGTGGACTCTCTTGTTGCACCGTTAAGTGTCATTAACGCTCTGGTGGTTGCTTTGTGTTTGAAATGTCCCCAGGATGTGAAACGAAATCTTGAGATGTTGGAAGAGACATGGAACAATTATCAGGTTTACCTGAACGATGAGATTAATTTTATCGATGATGAACCAATATTGAATTATTCGCTTCGAAGAACGGAGGATTAGCCGGATGGATGTAATTGTGATCGGCGGTGGTCCGGCAGGTATGATGGCTGCAATTGCAGCTGCAAAGCTTGGCAGGGAGGTCTGCCTTCTTGAAAAAAATGAAAAACTTGGGAAAAAGCTGTTTATAACGGGTAAGGGCAGATGTAATGTGACAAATGCAGCTGAAATGGAAGCTGTGTTCGCAAATGTATGCACGAATAGAAAGTTCCTGTATAGTGCATTTTATCATTATGACAACGGAATGGTTCAATCTTTCTTTGAGGAGGCAGGATGCCCGCTTAAAATCGAACGGGGTGAACGTGTTTTCCCGGTATCTGATCACTCCTCCGATATCATAGCTGCTTTGATTAGGACTTTGAAACAATATCATGTAGATGTCAGACTGAATACGGAAGTTAAGAGCCTGATAACTGAGAATGATGAAAAATGTGTCATAAAAGGTGTGGTGTTGAAGGATGGATGCAGTTTGCAAGCCGAGAACGTGATTGTGTGTACAGGAGGTTTATCCTATCCACTGACCGGGTCTACCGGAGATGGTTTTAAGTTTGCGGAGGAAACAGGGCATCGTATGACAGAATGCAGACCTTCTCTGGTGCCATTTGAAACAAAGGAAACATGGTGCAGGGAACTGATGGGACTTGCATTGAAAAACGTGTCAGTGCGTATGATGGACGGTAAAAAGGAACTTTATAGCGGTTTTGGTGAAATGCTGTTTACCCACTTTGGAATCAGTGGGCCGTTAATTTTAACTGCCAGCTGTTTCTACGCCAAGAAAAAGGGGGAAGAAGTTAAGGTATTTATCGACTTAAAACCTGCACTTGGAGAAGAGCAGCTAGATAAACGTATTTTAAAGGACTTTGAAGAAAATAAAAACAAACAATTTAAAAATGCGCTTGGAGCATTGTTCCCGTCAAAAATGATTCCTGTTATGATTGAACTTTCCGGAATCTCTCCTGATAAAAAAGTGAATGAGATTACCAGGGAGGAACGAAGAGGGTTTGTATCCCTGATAAAAAATATTCCGTTGACTATTACAGGTACAAGGTCTTACTCGGAGGCAATCATCACTCAGGGTGGGGTGTCTGTCAAAGATATTAATCCGTCCACTATGGAGTCGAAGATGGTAGAAGGCCTTTATTTTGCCGGAGAGGTCTTGGATCTGGATGCTGTGACGGGGGGATTTAATTTACAGATTGCGTGGTCGACAGGACATCTTGCCGGAACAAGCGCCGGAGAAAAAATGGATTGAGAGGATTAGAGATGAGTTATAATATAGCGGTAGATGGCCCTGCAGGGGCAGGTAAAAGTACAATTGCAAAAGCTGTTGCAAAAAAAATGGGATTGATTT
>JAILPF010000397.1 GCA_024699575.1 Acetatifactor sp.
TTATTTCACCAAAGACGGCGTCACTGTGCCCAGAAGAAATAAAGGAAACACAAAAATAATCATACAAGCTGCAAACGCTGCGATGATTAAAAAATGATTGTTTACCGTAAAAATTAAAAGTGCCGAAATGCCTATGATAATATATTTTCCCACTACAGGAATTGCGGCTATCCAGATTGCGGCTATCAGAATTCTTCCATACAGCTTATCCGGATTTGCATCTTTGTCTGCCGCCCTTCCTCCGTAGATATTTCCCAGCGCCATGGCAATCATAATCGTTCCGATAATAATCGTCCATACAATCTGAGAAGAACTAAAATAGGGAGCCAGCAGTCTGCTGGCCCCAAGTTCTACCGCCATTACACTCATTCCGGCAAAAAACTCCGTCAGATAGAGGTATACTTTATTCTTCAAAATTTTTCTGTCCTGCATGTCTGTTTCTTCCCTTCGTCACCAATTTTGATGTTCTCCAAATGTCTTTAACCGTTCCAAGCCATCCTCCAGGCGACTTCTCGGGCATGCAACATTTAAGCGTATAAACTTTCTGCCATCTCCGCCGTATTCCTCCCCTTCGGAAACATACAAGCCGGTGTCGGCGCGCAAGTTTTCTGCAAGAACTTTTGAGTTATCCGTATAATCACTCACGTCAATCCACAAAAGATAAGTAACGTCCAGAGAAGTCACTTTCAATTTTGGCAAATGATGTTCCAGATATTCTACAACCTTGTTCTTATTCTGCTGAACATATTCGCGCAACGCATCCAGCCACTCCTCACCTTTTGTAAAAGCAGCTATCGTCGCAGTCATTGCAAATGCATTGGGTTCTGCCACTTCATCGGTATTCAGGGCGCGATTCATCTTGTTGCGTAAAAACTCATCCGGTACCACCACTGCTGCCGTCTGAAGTCCTGCAATGTTAAAGGCTTTGGTCGGTGCGATACATGTCACACTCACCTCTCGACAGGTATCCGACACAGAAGCAAATGGAATGTATTCTTTCCCCGGTGCCGTCAAATCACAATGAATTTCATCGGAAAGCACTACGACATGATGTTTTTTGCAAAGTTCACCGACCTTTTGAAGTGTTTCCTTCTCCCAGATCTTTCCGACCGGGTTGTGAGGATTACAGAAAATCAGCATCGTAGTCTGGGGCAGAGACAATTTTTCTTCCAAGTCTTCAAAGTCTATCTCATATCTGTCATCCACATCTTTTGTCCCATCGTATTTAAGCGGGCATTCCAGGATATTTCTGCCATTATTAAATATGGAATTGAAAAAAATGTTATAAACCGGCGTGAGCACCACCACATTTTCCGCCGGTGTCGTAAGTTTTCTTACCGCGGAAGATATGGCAGGGACCACTCCCGTACAAAAAATAAGCCAATCCTTCTGTATCTTAAATTGATGTCTTCTTTTCCACCATCCAATGTATGCATCATACCATTCATCCGGAATGATCGAATATCCAAAAACTCCATGAGCAACTCTCTGCTCCAGTGCTTCTCTGATTGGAGGTGCTGCAGGGAAATCCATGTCAGCCACCCACATGGGCAATTCATTTTCTTTCACATCCCATTTCAGGGAATAGGTGCCTCTTCTGTCTACCAACGCATCAAAATCGAAACCCACGCTGTATCCCTCCTATGCATTACAGATAATTTTTGTTTTGGAAGGATCCACCTTATCCTTCTCGATAATCAGCTCTTTAATGCTCTCCGCACGAATCACGCCGCCGGAAGGATTGAGCACGCTGTCGATAGTGCTGTTAATCTCAGCATCCACTGTAGAATATTCAAATGCCAACGTAGTATTGATTAGCTTGCAGTTCTTCATCACAAGATTGTCAATGTAACACATTCCCTGAAGACTTTCGATAGTACAGTTAATCAGTGTCAGATTTTTTGCATTCCACCCCAGATATTCACCGGAGATAAAAGAATCATAAACCGTTACATTATCAGTATTCCAGAAGGAATCCTTTGAGAGCATTCTGGCATTTCGAATCTCAACATTTTTGCTTCCGTCAAAGGAGTAGTTACCAATCAGGGAAAACCTATCAATCTTGACATTATCGGTATTCATGGCAAAATAATCACCTTTTGCCAACACATTTTCCATCACAACGCCGTCACAGTTCCACAGAGTTTCCGCAGCATTCGGAAAGCTCACGTTTCTCAGTGTCAAATCCTTACAACGTCTGAAATTCTTAGGAGCTTCTATAATCGAATTTTCCACCAGTACATGATCTGTATACCACACACCTGCTCTTGCCATATCGAACCAGGTACAATCTTTGGCCACAATATTCTGGCAATACCACAGCGGATATTTCCACTTAAACATGCTTCCGTACAGTTCAATATCTCTGCTCTCCTTTAACGGAGATTCACCATCCTCAAAAATACAGTCATGAATCTCAAGTCCTCTAGACTGGAACAGTGCTCTTTCACCTGTTAATTTTTCCTGTTTTCTACAGAT
>JAILPF010000429.1 GCA_024699575.1 Acetatifactor sp.
CTTCTTTCTCTTGCAACTCAGCCTTTTCGGCAAGTTCCAATATAAATTGATGCAGAACTTCATACGCTTGTTTTACCTGTTCTTCCTTCGTCATAATCATTTCCTCCATAAATTGTAACCATTGTAAAAATTATTACAAAAATTTTGAATTTTCCCTTGCATAATTACGGCCAACTATGCTATAATAGCTTTCGTCAGTTGAAAAAACAACTACATAGAGGAATAGTACAGCGGTAGTGCGGCGGTCTCCAAAACCGTTAACGGGGGTTCGATTCCCTCTTCCTCTGCTTCTAAAGTCCGATAAATTCGGGCTTTTTTTGTTGTGGTAATCAAAAGGTAATCAAAAAGGTAATCACGCTATCCTATGCAGGCTTTGTTGAGCTGTTTCAGTTTCTCTTCAGCTCCTTTATTACTATAATAGTAATACTGCCTTGTAGTCTTAATATCAGCATGCCCCATCTGGTCTTTAATAACAGAGTCATCAACATCTGCATCAATAAGTCTCGTTCCATATGTCTTTCTTAATTTATGCATTGTCCTAACCGGAATATTTGCAGCAGCACACAATCGGCTTAACTTATGATTGAATCCATTTTCACTAATCCGTAAATGAGTATGCTCATCTTGGAACAGGTACTCTCCGAATGCATTTATCTGCAATAATTTTTTTGCAGTCAACAATGCATCATCCGTGAGAATCAAATATCTGTCTCCGGCATCTGATTTAGGATAGTCACGAACCTCGATTACGTTTTTCCCTTCTGTATCTTTGTATTTAATTTCACTTCTTTGTACGTGTATACATCGCTCTTTCAAATGAATATCAATTGGCTTCAGAGCACTGAGTTCACCCGGTCGCAATCCTGTCTGAATTGCCAACAGCACACCCAACGTTCTTATTGATTCATTCCACTTAATTTGAAAAATCAATTTTTCAATTTCAGCTTCTGTGAACACTTCCTTTTCATCACAGCGAATGTTTCTCTTGAATATTTTTTTTGATAAACTCAAGTCACTAAAAAACAACGATATACTTAGATCAGTGTACTGACATTTCTTTGCATATTTAAAAATTCCTAAAAGAAGTGTTCTTAGACCAGCATATGCTTTTGCGGTTAGCTGCTTGTCCCTGATTGTTGTTTTTATGAAAATTTCCAAATCTTCTCTGGTGACTTTTTTTATTCGCATTTTACCGAAGTCATTGCTAAAGAACCTGATAAAATCTGTCTCATACCTATCGTATGTATTCTTTGCAATTTCCTCATATTCAAGTTTTTCTCGAATCCACATGTAAAATATTTCCTTTACTGTTGGATCATCTGATGCTATTTGCCAATATTTTATGACTGCATCTTCAATTGCTTCTCTAGTTGCCTTTTTTAGTAGTTTCCTCCCTTTCTCTTCGTCTGGCAAATATGTATACCATTTGCCATTTGTGCCTTGCCAAATATCGTATTTGTGCTTTCCAAGTAATTCCTCTCTCTTTTGCATCTCAATCTTATCCCGCACAAGTGCTGTGTCAAGCATACCATTTTCAATAGCAAATTTCAACAGCTCCGCATCGGACATTGACATTGAGACGTTAGGCATGGGCTATTCCGCCTTTCTTCCTATTATATATAGTTGTCATCCGTTCATTATCCATTCACAATGTTATATCTGTATTGTATATCATCGATATCGTCCACCAGATAGTACTGGACGGTCATATCTGTTTTGGCATGTCCTAAAAGCTTACTCACCATCAGCACATCCTTGGTCTTTTTATACATGGTCGATGCAAAGGTCTTGCGGTATACATGGACGGTCACTGGCATTCTATTTATTCCTGCCCTTAGGGCGATATCTTTGACAATCTTTTCAATGCTGCTATTCTGCAACCGGCTATAAGGTTTTCGGTCGCTGATAAACAGTGCATCCGTACAGTAATCACGGCTGGCGATGTATTTTCTCAGTGCTTTCACCGCCTTTGTGGTGAGCATTCCAGTTCTGTACTTATCCGTCTTTTCTCCGTATATCGTCACTCTCTTATGCTGCAGGTCCAGGTCTGATAAATTTAACGCTGAAACCTCACCAACTCTCATGCCGGTACTTAAGAGGAGTTCAACCAGTGCTTTTTCCTTTAGTGTCTTGCATGCATCCCGGATATCCTCGACTTCTTCATCAGATAACCGCTCCTTCTTCTTTTGGGCAGCCTTTACATGTGGAACCTTCTTAATCACATCAACCGGTATGTGGTCATTGTCATACGCCCATCCGAAGAATGCTGAATAGTATCGATACAACGTAGACTTGTAGTTCTGACTTACCTTATCCCTATGTTGCTTGATGGCCAAGAAATCTGTAATATCTTGGCTGGTTATCTGACTGTAGTGTTTACCAGTGGCTCTAAAAAGTTCCTTCACAGCTCCTATGTATGCTTTAACCGTGGATTCTTTCCGGTCAGCTGCAAGGCTGTCAATGATATACCTCTTAAGCAACCATTCATTATCATGTATCTCTACTGCCGGCAGCATAACCATGTCTGTAATCTCATAGTTATGTAGCTTCACAAGCATTGTTATCTTAAGTTTCTCCTGCTGTTCTTTGGTAAGGTCTGTACTCATTTCG
>JAILPF010000457.1 GCA_024699575.1 Acetatifactor sp.
ACCGATAGGCGAGCTTCAATCCGTCAATAAACCGGAATGCTTTTTCCTTCGTGCCTAAGCGAAGGGTTAAAATTGCACCGAAACCATTTTGTAATTCCTTCTTCGCAATTTCATTCCAAGGACTCCCCGGAAGTCCCGGATAGTTGATGTGAAATTCCGGATACTCCTCGCAAAGCCACTCCGCAAGCTTTTTAGCGTTGGAGCATTGCTTCTCCATCCGAAGTCCCAGAGTTTCCAAACCGATTATGTTCTGATATGCTGTCATGGGTGCCAGGCATGCTCCCGTGTTTCGAAACAAGCCGTTTCGAAGCTTTGCTATATAGCACATCGGTCCGAATTTCTTATACTCTTTCAGACCTGGATACTTTTCAAAATCCCACCGGAATTTTCCGGAATCTGTCAGGATACCACTGATGGAATTACTGCTGCCATTGATATATTTCGAGGAAGAATTGATTACAATATCTGCACCGTGTTCGATTGCCCGAATCAGATAAGGTGTGGCTGTAGTATTGTCGATTACAAGGGGAACCCCATGTCCATGCGCAATCTCCGCCATCTTTCTTACATCCGTCACATCTAGGCAAGGATTACCGATTGTTTCCGCATATACAAGTCTGGTGTGCTCGTTAAAGGCACTTTCCATCTCATCCCAATCATTGTTCTTCACATATCTCGTGGTGATGCCAAAGGCCTCCAAATCCCTGAATAAGTCAATTGAACCGCCGTACAGGCTGGCACTTGACAGAATCTCATCACCGCTGCGAAGAATATTAAGCAGTGCATTTGTGATGGCAGCCATCCCGGAGGAGCAGGCGATCGATGCCATTCCTCTCTCCAGCTTTGTAACTCTGTTCTCGAACGCCGCCACGGTGGGATTGCCCACTCTGGTGTAACAGTATCCTATTTTTTTGTTCTCAAAGATTCCTTCCAGAAGGCTTGCGCTCTCCTGTTCAAACGCCGTATTTTGATAGATTGGCGGCAATGTAGCCCCCTTCTCTTCTTTCAATACCCCGGCATGTAATAAATCTGTATTGAACCCCATACTAGGTTTCTCCCGTCTGTTTTTTTGTATTTCTCCAATCATACCATCTCAGTATGATTTGGAAAATTACTTAAAAATGATGACCTGTGATAAATAAAAACTATCACAGGTCATTTCCCATTTAGCTATTTCCACTTTTTGTCCAGCCATATCCAAAGTCTAAACATGATTGCTCCCCAGATTAAGAAAAGCATAACATGAACCCACATCGGAAATTTTGATATAAAATGTTCTCCGTTGACGTATTTGTTAAATTCCGGTATATCCGCGTAAAAATATGCCCCTGCGCCGAAATCCAATCCTTCGACCAATCCCAGACCATTCACCATACAGTAGGCGGTAAGTATCAGGATTGCCACTATTGTAATAATTCCTGTTATTCGAATCAGTTTATTCTTTTTCATATGACTATTTCCCCTCTTACTGAACTAAAGTAGGCAACGGGAAGAACTTTCCGCTAAGAAGCAGATAAACAGCTGCAAATGTAAGAACAATATTGAACAACTGACCTACAATGTATAAAACCAGTGGTTTTCCTCCCTGATACTGATCTTTCAGTTCTCTAAAGTTGGTATCAAGACCGATGCTTGTGAAGGCAAGCACGAAAGCCCAGTTCTTATACTGATCCAACACTTTGTTGATAGCCGACACAGAATCCGCTCCAACCGCAGGAAGGAAAATAAAGGATGCAATAAGAGATGCTGCGAAGAAACCGATAATGAACTTCGGTAATCTGTACCAGATTTCTGCTGCGGTAGGTTTGCTTTTCACACCATCTGTGTTCTTCTCCACTCTTGCTGTAAAGAAAATGGCTACAGCAAACGCGATGAATCCGATTAAGATGTTTTGGATGGATTTGACTAAAACCGCAACTGTCTGTGCTGTTTCACCGAGAGCTGTACCTGCAACGGTTACCGCACCTGTTGAGTCAACCGTTCCTCCGATAAGTGCTCCTCCCATCACTTCTCCAAGACCTACTGCTTTGATGATAACAGGCTCAAATACCATCATAAGAACGGTAAAGATAATGGAAATGGAAACTGCCAATGAAAGATCAGTCTTCTTTGCCTTGGAAGATGCACCTACCGCAATTGCCGCTGATGTACCGCACACGGAAGTAGCTGTGGCAAGTGTAATTACCAGAGATTTGTTCTCAATCTTGAGAACTCTCGTTCCGAAAAACCACATGAAAATGATTACAATCGGGGTAACAATCCATGCGATTCCCAGTCCGTACAAGCCAAAATTAATGATATTGCTGAACAGTACCGAGAATCCCATAATAACAAGTCCTGCTTTAATGTAGTACTCTGTCTGTACAGCCGGCTTTAACCACTTTGGAACTCCAACGGTGTTGGAGACCACCAGACCTACAATCAAAGCCCAAAAGGCCCACTCAAGATATCTGTTTAAAGTAAATTCAGCAGATATAAACCGGACAATAACAGCTAGAACAAACAAAGTAACATAGGCCGGAATATATTCCTTCACTTTCTGTCCCTTAAGTTTCACTCCTGCTGTAAACAATACTCCTGTCACCAGAAAGGTACGAAGCAGTTTCACCCAAAACTCTCCGGTTGCCAATTGTTCCAGAGGGCTGGTTCCGTTTCCCCAAGTGGAGAATTTAGCTGCCGAGAAATCGAAAGCTCCTGTCAACACCGCTATGGAGGATACAATAATCAGAATTGCCCCTATCCATATGGTAAGCCAGTCTTCTTTTTTCCAAAGATCGGATAGTTTTGATTTTTCTACCGTAACAATGTCATCGGCAGGTGCGTATGTTTTTGGAATATCATTCGCCAATGATGCATTTTTCACAACTGTACTCATGGTCGTTCTCCTTTTCGCATTTATTTGTTAAAGATATTAGCACCACTTTAAACAGTTGAAAATTATGCAGATTTTATCGTTTGCGATAACTTTTTCCTATTGCACGCATCGTTACGGAGCACAATAAAGCCCACCTCCTCTTCAGAAGTGTGCTTGGTTTTTCCTCTCTTCAAACTCCTCCACCGTTTGGCTCTCTATTGCCAATTCAAACAATTTGTCCAATTCTTCCGAACTTTGCGAGGACAAAATATCCGCACGAAGCTTCTCAGAGACAAAGCCCCGGGACTCCAACAATCTCACCATTGCTTCCATCTTACCTTCTAATCTGCCTTCTGATCTGCCCTTTAACCTGCCCTCTAACCTGCCCTCATCCCTCGCAGCTTCTTTTTCCTGTTTGAATACCCTGACAATGTTATACTCAATCGGCATATCACTCTCTCCGTTCCTGTTCCATTCTGAAATTGCTTTCGCTACGCTTTCCTTATCCCCACAGATGGTCATCAGGATATGACTCACCCACCCGGAAAATTCCTCCTGCTCCTGACGACTCAGTTCTTTCACCCTGTCATGTGCTTTCTGTAAGATTTCCAACTGCTTCGGATGGGACAGACTCTCCTTGTAGCCTCTGTCATGGGGCTTCACGATTTCTTTTTGTGTTTCATCGTTCATTGACACCCTTCCTTTCTGAGGTCACCACCTCATAAGATACAGGAAGTATGTCTCCTTCCTGCTCTCATCTCCTAAGTTTTTGATTGGATTTAAGCAAGAAGTTCGATAAATATAGAAACCATTACGGTTATAGAAAATAGAAATAACTTGAAATTCTTTGCTCATAGTTATCGTACCACAGATAATTTTAAAATGCAATATTAATCATATCGTAATACGATTATTTATTGCAATGTTAATTTTCAAAATCAGAAAAAACATACAAAACCCATTGCGATTGCACCTAATGAAATACAATCGCAATATCCGGCCGACCTTCCCACAAGATTACGATAAAATTCCGGGGCTCTCGAGTTTTTATACTAAAAAACCGGGGCTGAGGACAGCCCCGGTTTTCAATGATGTTCGTATTAAATTGCCGCAAAGCCTCTTTCAAGGTCTGCAATAATATCGTCAATATGTTCTGTACCAATGGATAGTCTGATGGTATTGGGTTTGATGCCTGTATCTAACAACTCTTCCTCCGACAGCTGTGAATGGGTTGTGGAAGCAGGATGGATTACCAGACTCTTAACGTCAGCAACATTTGCAAGCAGAGAGAAAATCTTCAAATTATCGATAAATTTCCATGCTTCTTCCTGACCGCCCTTGATATCAAAGGTGAAAATGGATGCTCCACCATTGGGGAAATACTTTTCATAAAGTGCATGATCAGGATGATCTTTGATAGAAGGATGATTTACCTTTTCAACCAGCGGGTGATTTGCCAAAAACTCCACAACCTTCTTGGTGTTCTCCGCATGTCTGTCCAGTCTTAAGGAGAGTGTCTCCACGCCCTGCAGAAGAAGGAAAGCATTGAAAGGTGAAATTGCCGCACCTGTATCACGAAGCAGAATTGCCCGGATATAGGTTACAAATGCTGCGGGTCCAACCACATCAAAGAAAGATACACCGTGATAGCTGGGATTCGGCTCTGTGATGTTGGGGAATTTACCGCTTGCTTTGTAATCGAATTTGCCGGATTCTACAATGACACCGCCTAAAGTCGTTCCATGGCCTCCGATGAACTTGGTTGCGGAGTGAACCACGATATCAGCACCATGTTCAAAAGGTCTGATCAGATAAGGTGTACCGAAAGTGTTGTCTACGACTACAGGAATCTTATTCTTGTGCGCAATTTCTGCAATTGCATCAATATCGGGAATATCGCTGTTAGGGTTGCCGAGAGTTTCCAGATAGATTGCTCTGGTATTCTCTTTGATAGCTCCCTCTACCTCAGCCAGATTGTGTGCATCTACGAAGGTCGTCTCAACTCCGTACTGAGGAAGAGTATGGGACAAAAGATTGTAGCTTCCACCGTAGATCGTCTTCTGTGCCACGATATGTCCGCCGTTTGCTGCGAGTGCCTGAATCGTATAAGTAATCGCTGCTGCGCCGGAGGCAACTGCCAAGGCTGCGCTTCCTCCCTCCAAAGCTGCAAGTCTCTTTTCCAAAACATCCTGTGTGCTGTTGGTTAATCTTCCGTATATATTACCTGCATCCGTCAAATTAAAACGTGCAGCTGCGTGTTCACTGTTATGAAAAACATAGGATGTGGTCTGATAAATGGGAACTGCTCTTGAATCTGTTGCAGGGTCTGCCTGCTCCTGTCCAACGTGTAACTGTAATGTTTCAAATCTGTATTCGCTCATAATCTTTATCTCCCTTCAACTTTTTGTTGGACTTATCTTATCATTAGTTGAAGGGTTTGAAAATTCGTTTGATTCTATCATCGGTGATAAGGTGGAGTTATCGCAAAAGATGCGTATCTATATTTCTTTATACTTCAAGAGCTCCTCTACATATGCGCTGCCGTAAACGGACAGGGCGCTGGCTTTTCGGGTAATGTAGCCGATGGTCAGAGGGTCT
>JAILPF010000510.1 GCA_024699575.1 Acetatifactor sp.
TTTAGTCACCTGCGCTGATTTGCTTTAGAAGAAGTGAATTGATGAAAATGTAAGTATTATATTACAGGATTTTTGTCTTTTATTGATAGACTTTCAGATGTGCATAAAGTATAATTAAAACATCTATAGAAGGTCGGAAAATTGAATGGAGAGGAGTGAGTTATATGCCATGGAAGATGTATCACTGTAGCAAATGCGGAAATTGGCAATCTGCTAAAAATGGGAAGTATTGTTTAAATTGTAACTCAGAAATGGAAGCAACGGAGTATATAGATGAAAGCTTTCCTCCAACGGAAGATTTCTTGTTGGATAGCAACTTGAGGTTTGATATAAAGAAAGGCATTTTAGAAACCGAAACTACTCAACAGGAAAAAATGCCTAATCGTTTGGAAGAAACTAATCAGACTCAAAAAGACATAGAGTTAGATAATTTTACAACAAATATAGTTTCACAAAAAGATATAAATCGTTTGTTTAGAGAGATTAGTGGAATGTCCGAAGATATCAGATTTATTGCGACTGTTTTAAAAGTATTTGTTGCCATTAACATCATATCATTTTTGATTTGTTTTTTTGCTATACTGCTTTCACTTAATTAGTTTAAATAAAATGAGAAGATATGTGGATGCTATATAGATGAAGATGCGATGTATTGTATTAGTTGCTTGGAACAAGCATTGACACCTTAAGAAGGAGAGAGTGAAACAAGTATTAATAAAAATTATTCAGACCTGATTTAAGGAAATAAATCGTGAACGATGTTCTGGAAATGGAGTGATGTTCAACTAAATAGGAGGCGCACAAAATGGATTATTATCAACCTTAGCCAATAAAAATGTTGTCAAAAGTGTTGTCAAATCAAATGGCAACCTCTGAAAATACCATAAACAGGGCGGAGTCACAGTCATATCTGGTAACTCCAAAACTCCAGAGCTGGGTTCGATTCCTAGTGCCCCTGCTGAAAGAATCAGTCGAAAGACTGGTTCTTTTTTTGTGCTCGCGATGAGCGGGCGTTTGGTGATTTCCGGGGTTTGGGCTGGTGGGTTACGAATGAAATTTGAAAATTGTGAAATTTATTCGTAGGGAACTGAGGGCTTTTACGAATGAAAAGGGAAGAATGTCAGATGTATCCGTAGTGGTGTGAGGGCTGTTACGAATGAAAACGAGGAATTCCAGAATTCGTTCGTAGGGATGAGAAATGTTCTACGAATGAATTCTGAAATTGGCAAATGTATTCGTAATGATAGGGGAGTTGTTACGAATAAAAATGGAGAAAAGTGAATTATATACGTAGTTGTGAGGAATTTGCTACGGATAAAAGTGGAAAGACGGGAAATTTATTCGTAGAGGTAGGAGGCATTGAGGAATTATTTGTAATGTGATTTCAGAACAAGTATGTTATGATGAAAGCAAGAGAATGAAGAAGAGTAACAGGAGAAAAAATGAACGGAGAGTTGTATCAATTATCAAGAATAGTCTTGTATGTGAAAGAAATTTTATATAGCAATCAAATAAATGAATTTAAAAAGGGAGAATATGAAGAGCAGATATTATATGAATTTGCACCAACTAAAAGATTGATATTTAGCGAAACAAAAAAAATCTCTAGTACAGAAGAGTGGTGCAGAAAACTTATAAAGAAAAGACTAAAGAATATATTTTTGTTGATTAATATTTCGGCGAATAATCCGAAAATGGCTGGATTTGCCAATTCAGATGCACAGTGTATTGTGACGGTGTATGAATCTGGCGTAGTTTCATATTGGAATCCACAATGGGAATTTGATTCCGTCAGAAAGACTTGGACAATCTATTATCAAGAAAGAATATGGGAAGATGCTCCTACAAGTTTGCCAGTTTTTGAAAATACAAAAGATGATTTTATGAATGTGCTTCATGATATCAAAGAATTAGCGAATAGAATAAATTGTGAACTGTTTGCAAATATTTTTCAAAGTGCGTATGATACTCTGACAAAGAAACAAAAAATTGAACTTCCCGATTGGATGAAAGATACAGTGCCAACGTTTGATGAAGAAAAGATGCGGATGTTCTTAGCTGCATCTCAGGCGGATGTATTTGGCGGTATGGGTTCGTGGAATGATGATCCAGCGGGTATGGCTTATGAAAAGGGAGAAGAGGATAAATATAATCAGTTGTCGAATGAATTATATAATCAGATTAGAAAAACTGTAATGTATGTGGTAAATAATTAGATATATCGGAAGTAGTAAGAAAAAGAGAGATTTTTCTTGCTTGAATAAACGACTAAATTTACATATACTAGTATATAGAAGAGGGGTGATTCTATGACAAATGAAATTATTAAAAATCAAATATTGAAAATCGTCAATGACTACCCAATTACAAGTGTGGTACTGTTTGGTTCAAGAGCATCTGGAACGAATTCGGATGATAGTGATGTGGATTTGATTATTGAATTTAGTGAGCCGATTACACTTTTCACGTTAGCAAAAATCAAGCTTCAATTAGAGGAAATGTTAGGTTTAGAAGTTGATGTGATTCATGGACCAATCAGAGAGACAGATATGATAGAAGTTGATAAGGTGGTTGAACTGTATGCAGCATAGAGACAAAATTATATTACAGAAGATAATTAGTGAAATCGAGATTGGAACAGAAATTATTGGTGAATTATCACTAGAAGAATTTTTGAGTGATGAAAAAGTAAAACGAGCAGTTGGAATGACAGTAATAAACATTGGAGAACTGATAAAAAATGTCACGGAGGAAATGCGTCAAAGTCATAAAGATGTTCCTTGGAAGGAAGCCGCAGGAATGAGAGATTTGACTGCACACAAGTATCAGACATTAAGAATGGAAGACGTGTATAGTACAGTTAAGATTGATTTCATGTCTCTGAAAGAACAACTTCAAAATATTCTTGAAGAAGAGTCGTAAGTAAATAAATGGTTATATATAGATCAGCGCAGGTGAGTAGTTTAGTCACCTGCGCTGATTTGCTTTAGAAGAAGTGAATTGATGAAAATGTAAGTATTATATTACAGGATTTTTGTCTTTTATTGATAGACTTTCAGATGTGCATAAAGTATAATTAAAACAT
>JAILPF010000512.1 GCA_024699575.1 Acetatifactor sp.
ATGAGGGACGGAAAAGAACCGGAGGCAACAGTGGCGCGTATGAGACTGGTAGAACACAATCTGCGGCTGGTGGCGCATATTGCTAAAAAATATCAGAACGTGGATGAAGATATGGAAGACCTAATCTCCATAGGGTGTATCGGATTAATTAAAGCGATAGATACCTTTGATGCAGATAAAGGCAGACTTGCTACTTATGCCTGTCGCTGCATTGATAATGAGCTTTTGATGATGTTGCGAAATAAAAAGAAACATTCCAGAGAGGTTTCTTTATATGAACCAATCGGGCAGGATAAAGAAGGAAATGAGATTCGCCTGCTTGACATCGTGGAACATCAGCAGGGGGATATCATTGAAGACATGGAATTGAAGTTGCGCAAAGGAAAACTGGCGAGGGTTTTACAGGAATGCTTGACAGCGAGGGAGAGAGAAATAATTGTCATGAGATACGGGCTTCTGGACGGAAAGGAAATAACACAGAATGAGATTGGAAATTTACTTGGAATTTCGCGAAGCTATGTGTCAAGACTGGAAAAAAAGGCACTGCAGAAACTTAAGGCAGGTTATGCAAAATATGAGTGAATAATTGAAAAGAAACCTTGTCATTTTCTGACAAATCATGTATACTTATCACTAGGGTTATACTATACATTGGAACAAGGGGAAGGGTACCAATGCGATTTATCAGGACAGAAGATTTAAAGACAGGCATGCGATTGGCTCGTCCGATTTACAGCAAAAAGGGTGTTCTGCTTTTCGACAGAAATTCTAAACTCTCTTCAATGGCTATTGAGAGCGTTCATAATTTTGGACTTTTGGGCATCTATATTTTAGAGCCGGCCGAACCTCTTCCTCCGATGACGGATGAGGACAGAGAATTTGAACGCTTCCAGACTATGGCAATCTTTTCCATTCAGGATGAATTAAATAAAATTCTCGCAGGGCAAAAACAGAATAAGATACAGATGATTTCCAATACGATTATCAAAAATTATGGACATCAGGATGACAGAATTAATTTTTACCAGAACTTGAGGGGAAGAGATGATTTTGTTTACAGACATTCTTTGAATGTAGCTGTTTTATGTGCGCTGATATGCCATGTGATGAATGTACGCCTGGAGGATCAATTGCAGACAGTTCATGCAGCAATCATTCATGATATCGGAAAGATGTCTTTAAAGGGAGATATCATTTATCGGGACGACTGCGATGAGCAGGAGAAAGCGAAACTCTACAATGCACAGGTGCAGGCTGGGGATTTGATGGAAAGTGCGTTCCCGAATGGAACTACGATAAAGAGAATCTGTGCACAGGCTGCCAGACAACAGTATTCCCCCGATAAGACAGATGCTTCCAAAATGGTTATCGGTGCGAAAATTCTTCTGGTGGCAAACCGATATGATGAATTGACAGCGATGTCTCTGGGTGGAGACACTAAGTCTGAGATTCAGGCGATACGGGAATTGATGGGGCATCCGGAGATTTATGACCGCGAAGTGGTAAATGCTTTGATAAATTCAATCAATATTGTTTTTCCGGGAGTCAGCGTGGAATTAAGCACGGGTGAAAAAGCATTGGTATTGGCGGAGAACAGGAAGGATATTCTTCGTCCGTTGGTGCTCAGCTTCCGTGACAATAGTATTATTGATCTTGGAATTCAGACCAATAACGACATTTCCATTTTGGACATTATGAAAACCATGGATAACCGATATATCATGAATAATGATGTGTTGAAAACCGCGGGATATGCACTTTGATTTTAAAGGCTTAAAAATGCCTGAAGGAAAGAGGAGACAATGCCAGCGATTGAAGAGATTTTAAAGGCGGCAAAAGAAGCAGGGGCAAGTGATGTACACCTGACAGTTGGAATTCCACCTAAAATGAGGGTGAATGGACGACTATTGGATATGGACTATCCGAGACTTTCTCCGGCAGATACGTTGGACATGCTGATTTCGATTATGACGGAAGTCCAGAGAGAAAAGTTTGAGGAAAAAGGAGAGTTTGATTTGTCTTTCTCTATTCCTCAATGTGGACGATTCCGGGTAAATGCATATAAACAGAGGGGCTCAGTTGCATTGGCATTTCGTGTGGTTGGAACGCATGTCCCATCGGCAAGCGAACTTGGAATTCCCGAATCGGTAGAAGAATTGTGCCAAAAGAAAAGAGGACTTGTGCTTGTGACCGGTCCGACAGGGAGTGGAAAATCTACGACTCTTGCAGCAATCATAGACCGAATCAATAATATTCGCGAGGCCCATATTATAACGTTGGAGGATCCTATCGAATATTTGCATAAGCATAAAATGTCCATAGTCAATCAGCGCGAGATTGGGATGGATACAGAGAACTATGCAAATGCACTCCGGGCTGCGCTCAGAGAGGACCCGGATGTTATTCTGGTGGGGGAAATGAGAGACTTTGAGACCATCAGTGTTGCGATTACGGCTGCGGAAACCGGACATCTGGTATTGTCTACGCTACATACCATCGGAGCTGCAAGCACTGTGGACAGAGTGATTGATGTATTTCCGCCCCATCAGCAGCAGCAAATAAAAGTACAATTGGCCAATGTGCTGGAAGCTGTGATATCACAACAGCTGATTCCGACGTTTAATGGCTCCGGACGTGTAGCGGCTTTTGAGGTGATGTATGCCAATAATGCTGTTAGGAACTTAATCCGGGAAGGAAAATCACATCAGCTGACAAGCGTGATACAGACCAATCGCAAGATGGGAATGATTACGATGGATGATGCCATTCTTCAGTTGTATGAGAATGGAAGAATCAGCAGAGATATGGCCTTGCAGTTTGCTCAAAACCCGGATACCCTGGAAGGTAAACTTCCGATGTAGATTTTTTTAATGTAAAACGCAGCTGAATGGCAGATATTGTCATTTGGCTGCATTATAAATCTCTAGTAATTCTAATTTCTTTATTATCATTTTAGCCGTTTCGGCAGATTTCATTTATGGAGGTAAATATGTATAGTACAGTGACAGCAGGCGCTTTATCCGGCATCTGTGCGTATTTAGTGCGCGTGGAAGTGGATATGGCAACGGGACTTCCATGTTTTAACATGGTTGGTTCTCTGAGTGGTGAGGTGAAAGAATCTAAGGAGAGAGTATGGGTTGCACTCAAGAACAATCAGATTCATATTCCTCCCATGCGTATTACGGTAAATTTATCACCGGCAGACCATAGAAAGGATGGAACAGCTTTCGATCTGGCGATTGCGGTGGGAATTTTACAGGCAATGGGATTCTTTGAAAGGGATGTCATAGATAGGACATTGTTTTTGGGAGAATTAGGTTTGAATGGGGAAGTGAGAACAATCAGGGGAGTATTGCCGATTGTGAAGGAAGCTGCATCGCATGGAATTACGCAATGCATTGTCCCGGCGGGAAATGCAATGGAAGGGGCTGTGATTCAGGATATTGCGGTGCGTGGTGTACATGACTTAAAGGAACTGATACATTTTTTGCAATCCCCGAAAGAAATCAGGGATAAAGTTTTGCCATGCACAAAGGTGGATGTCAATAAACTGTTTTCAGAGAACAGAGAAAAATGCGAATATGATTTTAGGGATGTAGTTGGACAGAACATGGCAAAGCGTGCAGCGGAAATCGCGGCAGCAGGATTTCATAATCTCTTGCTGGTAGGAACTCCGGGAGCAGGTAAGACGATGATAGCGAAAAGAATTCCGGGAATCATGCCGACATTGACCCTGAAGGAAAGCCTGGAGGTGACATCCATTCGAAGTATTGCGGGGGAACTGCAGGAGGGAGAAGCATTGATGACCCAAAGACCCTTTCAAACGCCGCATCATACGATACCGATGCACGCGATGATTGGTGGAAGAGCAGTCCCTCAGCCCGGGCAGGTGAGCCTTGCGCACAGGGGTGTTCTGTTCCTGGATGAAATGCCGGAATTTTCCGTAAATGTATTAAACAGCTTGAGACAGCCATTGGAGGAGAAAAGAATTCCTATTTCTAGAATAGGGGGAACAGTTGTCTTTCCGGCAGATTTTGTTCTGGTGGGCGCTATGAATCCGTGCCCGTGTGGATACTATCCTGATTTGAATCGCTGTAAGTGTACGGAAACCCAGATTAGACACTATCAGAATAAAATATCAGGACCTGTGCTGGATAGAATAGACATAACTGTGTGGATGGAGGAAATGGATATACGTTCCATGCAGAACAAAGGAGAGGCAGAGAATAGCACAACCATTCGTAAACGTGTGCTAAGAGCACTGGAAAGGCAGAAAGAGCGCTTTGGCGATTTGCAGAAATTTAACGGGGATATGAGTGCAGAAGAACTGGAAAAATACTGCGTCCTTGGGGGTGATGAACAGAATGTTCTGGAAAGCATATATGATAAATTACAGCTGAGTGCCAGAGGATATCACAGACTTCTCAGAGTTGCCAGAACCATAGCAGATTTAGATGACAAGAATCGGATTCTGAGGGAACATTTGCTGGAGGCAGCTGGCTATAGAACGGTGTGGAAAAAGTAGAGGAGATATGAGAGATGAATTTGACAGAAGATACAAATAAATATGCTTATTGGTTGTATCGAATTCCGGGGTTGGGGAGCAAAACAATTGAAACGATGCTTTCGTACTGTAACGGAGATGTAATCAATGTGTATCATACACCGAAAAAAGCATGGAAAATGGTCTTGGAGGAAAAACAGTATAAGCTATTTCTGGGCGCAGAAGGGATAGAAACGGTAGAGGAAGAATATCAGAAAATGCAAGAGGCAGGAATCCGAATGGTAGTGCGGGGAGAAAAAGGATATCCGTCGCGGCTTGAAAAAATATGGGATCCGCCGTATGTGTTATTCTATGTTGGTATTCTTCCGGAGGAGGAACGCTTGTCTGTGGCACTGATAGGTGCGAGGGACTGCTCGACGTATGGAAGCTATGTTGCGGAAAGTTTGGGAGCATACCTTGGACAGAACGGTGTGCAGGTGATTAGTGGTATGGCGCGAGGAATTGATGGAATCGGCCAGCGTGCTGCATTGGATGCCGGTGGAACTTCTTTTGCGGTGCTTGGCTGTGGGGTGGATATCTGCTATCCGAGGCAAAACAAAAGTATATATGATGTACTGAAAGAAAGGGGCGGGGTGCTTTCAAGCTATCTGCCGGGAACTATGGCAAAGGCACAACATTTTCCACCGAGAAACAGAATTGTGAGTGCGCTGTCCGATGCGGTTGTAGTGGTGGAAGCAAGGGAAAAGAGCGGAACTCTTATCACTGTGGATATGGCTTTGGAACAGGGTAAGGATGTGTATGTGACCCCGGGACGCATCACAGATCGACTTAGTGATGGCTGCAACAGACTTTTGGAACAGGGAGCGGGGGTGGTGCTTTCGCCGAAACATTTTCTGGAGGAACTGTTAAAAAATCATGGAGATAGAAGATGCGGTGCAGGCAGACAGATGGGGGATGAATCTGTCAGGGGAAAAATACAAAAGAAGCTGTCAGATGACCTTGCGCAGGTATATGATGCTTTGGATTTTTCCCCGCAGTCTGTGGATGCAATCATGGCGAAAATGCCGGAAGCGTATGGGTGTGCAAAATTAAATGCCAGCCTGATGCAATTATGCCTGCTGGATTATGTCGGACAGCCCTGTGCAGGTTTTTACACAAGGAAAATCTAGTATACTTTTTTGCACAAATTCGCTATAATGCTATCATAGAGGTTAATATAAAACGAATGCCTTGGAGGAAAAAATGATTACATCTAGAGAACAGACTAAGACAATAAAAATAGGCGACAGGGTGATAGGTGGTGGAAATCCTGTTTTGATTCAGTCCATGACCAATACAAAGACAGAGGATGTAGAAAGTACCGTCAGCCAGATTCTGCGTCTCGAAAAAGCAGGCTGTGAGATTATCCGGTGCACGGTTCCGACGTTGGAGGCAGCAACTGCCATCAGTCAGATAAAAAAGAGAATTCACATTCCACTTGTTGCAGATATTCATTTTGATTACCGTATGGCAATTGCGGCGATGGAGAATGGGGCTGACAAGATTAGAATCAATCCCGGCAATATTGGAAGTGACGATAGATTAAAAGCTGTGGTAACGGTGGCCCGTGAGAGAAACATTCCCATACGTGTCGGAGTAAACAGCGGTTCCCTGGAAAAGCCGCTGATTGAAAAATATGGTGGTGTAACAGCGCAAGGCATTGTAGAGAGTGCGTTGGATAAGGTACACATGATTGAGGAGATGGGGTATGACAATCTGGTAATCAGTATCAAATCTTCGGATGTATTGATGTGTGTGAGAGCTCACGAACTTTTGGCTGGAAAGACAGAGTATCCCTTACATGTGGGAATCACGGAATCCGGTACGGTACAGAGCGGAAATATTAAATCGGCAATTGGATTGGGCTTGATTTTGAATCAGGGTATCGGTGATACCATACGTGTCTCTTTGACAGGAGACCCGGTGGAAGAGATTAAATCAGCGAAATTAATCTTAAGAACACTGGGACTGAGGCAGGGGGGAATAGAAGTGGTTTCCTGCCCAACCTGTGGAAGAACTCAGATTGACTTAATTGGACTTGCCACTAAAGTCGAAAAAATGGTGGAAGATTATCCACTGGACATTAAAGTGGCTGTTATGGGATGCGTGGTCAATGGACCGGGGGAGGCGAGAGAGGCGGACCTCGGAATTGCAGGCGGTATCGGTGAGGGACTGCTCATGCGTCACGGAGAAATTATAAAAAAGGTTCCGGAAGAAGAACTTTTAAATGCATTAAAGGAAGAATTGGATAATTGGCAATGAAACCATTTTTTGAAGTGTTCCCATCATTACAACTGAAGAATCCTGCGAATGACATTATGAAACAGTCGCAGATAGAGAGAATATCCATAACAAAGCAAAAGGATTATCTCAGAGTTTATCTGTTTAGTACCCATCTGATTCAGAAGGATATTATATGGAATGTTGAAAGTGAGATTAAGAAGCAGCTGTTTGAAAATGAGAATATGTCCGTGAAGGTATTTGAGCACTTCGAACTGTCTGCACAGTATAATCCGGAAAAATTAATGGATATTTATCGGGAGAGTATTCTGGCTGAACTAAGAGAATACAGCCATATTGAATACAATGCGTTTAAGACTGCGGACATTGCTTATCCGGAGGAGAACAAGATTTTACTTACAATAGAGGATACTGTCTTAAACCGGAGCAAAGAAGAAGAACTGGTACGTATTCTGGAGAAAGTTTTCGGGCAGCGGTGTGGTTTCCGGGTTCAGGTTCATGTGGATTACAAGGAGAGCATCTGTGGAAAATATGAAGCGGATGATGCTCTGAAAATTCAGATGAAGGTTGCAGAAATATATAATCGAGTGAAGGGCGCAGAATCGGAGCAGGCACCGGAGGAACCAAAAGAAACTGCTGATACGAAAGAGAAAAAGGCGGAGGAAAAGAAAGACACAGACAACAAGTCTAAATATTTCCGACCGCTCAAAAAATCCGATAATCCGGATGTTATTTATGGCCGGGATTTCGAAGAGGAAGCGATGCGAATCGAAGAAATAATCGGTGAGATGGGTGAGGTGGTTATCCGCGGTCAGGTGATAAGCGCAGAACTGCAGGAGCTTCGAAATGAGAAAACAATCCTGAAGTTTGATGTGACGGATTTTACAGACACGATGACAGTGAAAATCTTTTTGAGAAACGATCAGGTTTCGGAAGTCGCTCCTGAAATCAAACCCGGTGTATTTATTAAGGTAAAAGGTATGAGCATGATGGACAGGTTCGACCACGAGCTGACCATCGGCTCTATTGCCGGTATTAAAAAGATTCCGAATTTTACTTCGGTCAGAATGGACACGGCGCCGCACAAACGCGTGGAACTCCATTGCCATACCAAGATGAGTGATATGGATGGCGTTTCGGAGGCAAAAGACATAGTTAAGAGGGCATTTAAGTGGGGGCATCGAGCAATTGCGATAACGGACCATGGTGTGGTACAGAGCTTCACAGACGCCAATCATCTATGGGATGATTTGTGGAAAGAGGAGAAAGCCAAAAGGATTGAAGCCGGAGACGAACATCCTGATAAACAGGATTTCTTTAAGGTGATTTATGGATGCGAAGCATATCTTGTGGACGATTTAAAAGAAATCGTCACCGGTGATAAAGGACAGGATTTACAGGAAGACTATGTTGTTTTTGATATTGAGACGACAGGCTTTTCCCCTGTGAGCAATCGGATTATAGAAATCGGAGCGGTTAAAGTTTGTGGGGGAGAGATTACGGACAGGTATTCTACTTTTGTAAATCCAAATGTTCCCATCCCTTATGAAATTGAACAACTGACATCTATCCGGGATGACATGGTGGTAGATTCCCCGATGATTGATGTGATTCTACCTGAATTTTTGGAATTTTGCAGAGGCTGCGTTCTGGTGGCACATAATGCCAGCTTCGATATGAGTTTTATTTTGGAGAACGCAAAGAGACAAGGTATTTCCACAGATTTTACCTATGTCGATACGGTCGCACTGGCAAGAGTGCTTCTTCCGGGACAGAGCAAGCACACGCTGGATGCTGTTGCCAAAACCTTGGGGGTTTCGCTCGAAAACCATCACCGGGCAGTGGATGATGCGGAAGCTACAGCTCATATTTTTGTGAAATTCATCAAGATGTTAAATGAGGATGGAATCAATACTCTTGCACAGGTGAATGCCCTTGGCGCGGACAGCATCGAGGCAGTTAGAAAGCTCCCTTCCTATCATGCAATTATTTTAGCGAAAAACGATATGGGACGTACCAATCTTTACAGACTGGTGTCGCAGTCTCATCTGACTTATTTTAATAAACGCCCCAAAATTCCCAAGAGTCTTATCATGAAGTACCGAGAGGGACTGATTTTGGGAAGCGCCTGTGAAGCGGGTGAATTGTACAGGGCACTTTTGGACGGACAGTCTGATACACAAATTGCAAGGCTCGTAAGATTCTATGACTATTTGGAGATTCAGCCCTGTGGAAATAACCAGTTTATGATTGCTTCGGAAAAAGTGAGAAGTGTTCAGTCCATAGAGGATATCCAGAATATCAACCGCAGGATTGTCGCGCTGGGCGAACAGTTCCATAAGCCGGTGGTTGCCACATGTGATGTTCACTTCCTTGACCCTGAGGATGAGATATACAGGCGTATTATTATGGCGGGGAAAGGGTTTTCCGACGCGGATGACCAGGCACCGCTGTATTTACACACTACCGAGGAAATGTTGGATGAATTTTCCTATCTTGGAAGTGACAAAGCGTATGAAATCGTGGTAAAAAACACAAATATGATTGCGGACATGATAGAGACAATTGCTCCGGTGCGTCCTGATAAGTGTCCACCTGTTATCGCGGACAGTGATAAGACTCTGACGGAAATCTGCTACAACAGAGCTCATGAATTGTATGGCCCGGACCTGCCGGAAATCGTTGAGGCGAGACTGAAAAAAGAGCTTCATTCCATTATTTCGAACGGATTTGCCGTAATGTATATTATTGCACAGAAACTGGTGTGGAAATCTGTTGAGGATGGTTATCTGGTGGGTTCCAGAGGATCTGTCGGCAGCTCGTTTGTAGCCACTATGGCAGGAATCACAGAGGTAAATCCGCTCAGTCCTCACTATTATTGTACAGAGTGCCATTATGTGGATTTTGATAGTGATGAGGTGAAGGCTTATGCCGGAAAAGCCGGTGTGGATATGCCGGATAAGGTGTGCCCTGTCTGCGGAAAGCCTCTGCATAAGGACGGGTTTGATATCCCTTTTGAAACATTCCTTGGATTTAAGGGAGATAAGGAGCCGGATATCGACTTGAACTTCTCGGGAGAATATCAGTCCAAAGCTCATAAATACACGGAGGTTATTTTCGGCGCCGGGCAGACTTTCCGTGCGGGAACGATTGCAACACTGGCAGACAAGACGGCCTTCGGATATGTGAAAAACTATTTTGAAGAGCGGGGAAAACATAAGCGTACCAGTGAAATCAACAGAATTACTGTGGGATGTACCGGTATCCGACGAAGTACAGGACAGCATCCGGGAGGAATAGTGGTACTTCCTCTGGGACAGGATATCAATTCCTTTACCCCGGTTCAACATCCTGCGAACGATATGACGACGAGTACCATCACAACCCACTTCGACTATCACTCTATTGACCATAACCTTTTGAAACTGGATATTCTGGGGCACGATGATCCTACGATGATTCGTATGCTGCAGGATATGACCGGGAGGGATCCACTGACGATTCCTCTGGATGGGCAGGATGTAATGAGCCTATTCCAGAATACGGATGCTCTTGGTATCACGCCCAGTCAGATTGGGGGAACCAAGCTTGGCGCGTTGGGAATACCGGAGTTCGGTACGGATTTCGCTATGCAGATGGTTATTGATGCGCAGCCGAAATCTTTTTCGGATTTGGTGCGCATCTCCGGACTGTCTCATGGAACCGATGTTTGGCTGGGAAATGCACAGACTTTGATTCAGGAGGGGATAGCCACTATTTCAACGGCTATTTGTACCCGTGATGATATTATGACGTATCTGATTGGCAAGGGAGTTGAATCGGAACGTTCCTTTAAGATTATGGAGGCAGTTCGAAAAGGAATTGTTGCCAAGGGGAAATGCGGACAGTGGGAAGAATGGAAGCAGGACATGCTGGATCACGATGTGCCGCAATGGTATATTGATTCCTGCCAGAAGATTAAATATATGTTCCCTAAGGCACATGCAGCGGCATATGTTATGATGGCGTGGCGAATTGCGTACTGTAAAATACATTATCCTTTGGCGTACTATGGCGCATTTTTCAGCGTGCGTGCAAAGGCATTCTCCTATGAATTAATGTGCCAGGGACAAAACCACCTGGAGGCAATCATGGCAGACTATAAACGCAGGATGGAGGCGGTCTCCAATAAAGAAGCGGGAGCTGTCCCTTTGTCCAACAAAGAAAAAGATGCATACGGGGATATGAGAATTGTACAGGAAATGTATGCCCGTGGATTTGAATTTGAACCGGTGGATATATTTAGGGCGCATTCCAGATTGTTCCAGATTGTTGACGGGAAGCTGATGCCGTCCCTAAGCAGTATTGATGGATTGGGAGAGAAGGCTGCTGATGCAATAGTCGAAGCGGCTAAGGATGGTCCCTTTTTGTCGAAGGATGATTTCAGAGCTAGAACGAAAGTGTCAAAGACTGTTGTAGAGCTGATGTCATCCTTGAATCTGCTTGGGGATTTGCCGGAATCAAACCAGATAAGTCTTTTTGACTTTGTTTCTGATGCGGTTTTTTAACTTTTTTTAAACCTGAAATCCGCAAAACACTGGACTTTTGGATTTTTCTAAAAAAAATTGTATAAATTTTTAAAAAAATACTTGCAATTTTTTATGACATGTATTACTATATACAAGTACCGCAGATGCGGAAGCGTCAGCGGCCTTGTAAATGGCTGATTGGTCAAGCGGTTAAGACGCCGCCCTCTCACGGCGGAAACAGGGGTTCGATTCCCCTATCAGCTGCTAACTGTTGATTTGAAAAAATTAAACAGCCCAACCCGAAAATGCGTGTGGCTTCTGGATTTCCAGTTCCACATGTTTTTTTTCGCCTAAATAACAATTTGATGTATACAAAAAGAAAAAGGGAGATTGTAACAAACAATGAGATTTATTTTGAACTCAAAAGAGATGGTTATGTCAGACAGCGCAGTAAATGATTTTATCGCAAATTATCCGCAGACGATGCAGATTACTTTCTTGGAGCCAGGAGAAGTTCACCTCAGCAAAACAGATCATCCGGTATTGTTGAGTTATACTCCAAATACCCATCCTCTTCAAAGTGCGATTAGACGTGAGCGAAGACTTTTGTTTGAACAGCCTGAAGTGAACGAAGAGAAACGCTTTAAAATTGTGGTTGGCGGTGATGCTGTGGTTGATGTTTCAGGACATGTTGAAGTGGAAGTCATGGATAAAGCTGTTGTTAACTCATATGGACATGCTAAAATTACCGTGAGAGATACAGCGAGAGTCAGAGCAACGGTGGATGATGAAGTAGAGGCTTTTGACAATGCAACCGTAGTAGCTAAATCCAATGCTGTGGTCTGCCTTCACGATAGCGCAACGGCTAAGTTATCTCAAAATGCAAGATTACAAACGGCTTAAAATAGGAAATAAGTCTTAGACAGAATTGATAAAAACACTAAAATATATAGAAATGTATTGCGTCACCTTATCTTTTGGTGTATAGTGTTTCACGATTACCACGCTTTGGTGTGGTAAAGTAGAAATCAGAAATGAGGAAAACTATGGCAAAATATTTAGTTATCGTAGAGTCACCTGCAAAGGTGAAGACCATAAAGAAGTTTCTGGGATCCAATTATGAAGTGGCAGCCAGCAATGGACATGTGCGCGATCTGCCTAAGAGTCAGCTTGGAATCGATGTGGAACATGATTTTGAGCCCAAATATATCACCATTCGTGGCAAGGGAGATATTCTTGCCAATCTGCGTAAAGAAGTTAAAAAAGCTGAAAAAATATATCTGGCAACCGACCCTGATAGAGAGGGGGAGGCTATTTCATGGCATCTGTATTTTGCGTTAAAGCTGGAAGATAAAAAAGTTTATCGTATTACGTTTAATGAGATTACAAAGAATGCTGTGAAAGAATCGTTGAAAAATGCCAGAGAAATTGATATGAATCTTGTGGATGCCCAGCAGGCCAGAAGAATGCTCGATCGTATGGTGGGCTATCGTATTTCTCCGCTCTTATGGGCAAAAATTAAAAGAGGTTTGAGTGCAGGACGCGTGCAGTCGGTTGCACTTCGGATTATCTGTGACAGAGAGGCGGAAATTGATGCGTTTATTCCTGAGGAATACTGGTCTTTGGATGTTCAATTGAAAGCAAAGGGTGAAAAGCAGCCTATTGTTGCGAAGTATTACGGCTCAAAAGAAGAGAAGAAAACAGTGAAAACCCAAGAGGAGATGGATAAACTTTTAACCTCTTTGAAGGGTGCGGAATATAAAGTTGCAGAAGTGAAAAAGGGAGAACGAGTGAAGAAAGCACCACTTCCTTTTACTACATCCACTTTGCAGCAGGAGGCAAGTAAGGTTCTGAATTTCTCAACACAGAAAACAATGCGCCTTGCGCAGCAACTGTATGAAGGTGTTGATATCAAAGGGGAAGGCACGGTAGGTCTGATTACTTATCTTCGTACAGATTCCACCCGTATCTCTGATGAAGCCAGACAGATGGCACATGATTACATTTTGAACCATTACGATGCATCCTATCTGGCGGAGGAAGCCGGCGAGAAGAAGAATGGTCAAAAAATCCAGGATGCGCACGAGGCAATTCGTCCCACAGACTTAAACAGAATGCCGATTGCGGTAAAAGAACAATTGCCCAGAGATTTGTTCCGTTTATATCAGTTGATATGGAAAAGATTCCTTGCAAGCAGGATGAGCCCTGCAAAATATGAGACAACGTCGGTCAAAATTCAGGCTGCGGACAGTCTTTTTACCATGTCTGCATCCAGAATGTTGTTTGAGGGCTTTATGAGCGTATATGTCCAGGAGGACGAGAAAGAAGAAGAAAATAAGCTATCCGGTGAACTCACAAAAGATAGCGTTCTGGAATATCTTTCCGCTGACCCCAAGCAACATTTTACCCAGCCGCCGGCTCATTATACAGAGGCTTCCCTTGTGCGTGCGCTTGAGGAACTGGGGATCGGACGTCCCAGCACCTATGCTCCGACGATTACAACGATTCTTGGCAGAAGATATATTACCAAAGAAAATAAGAATCTGTATGTGACAGAACTTGGCGAGGTTGTCAATGCCATGATGCTGAAAGCCTTTCCGAGTATTGTGGATGTGAATTTTACGGCCAATATGGAAGCGCTTCTGGATGGAATTGCAGATGGAACAGTGAAGTGGAAAACAGTTGTCTCCAATTTCTATCCTGATTTGGAGGAAGCGGTCAAGAAGGCTGAAAAGGATTTGAGTGAAGTAAAAGTTGCAGATGAAGTATCAGATGAGAAATGCGATGTCTGCGGACGAAATATGGTAATCAAATATGGACCACATGGACGTTTCCTGGCCTGCCCTGGGTTCCCGGATTGCCGTAATACAAAACCATATTTAGAAAAGATTGGTGTCGAATGTCCTAAGTGTGGCAAAGATATTGTCTTAAGAAAATCCAAGAAGGGCAGAAAATATTTTGGTTGCATCGATAATCCTGATTGCGATTTTATGGTTTGGCAGAAGCCGTCACAGGAAAAGTGTCCTAAATGTGGAGCTTTACTGCTGGAAAAAGGCAATAAACTTGTCTGTATGAATGAAAAATGCGGACATGTCCAGCCGAAATAAATATTTTTTTTGAAAAATTAGAGAAAAAGTACCATTTTTTTTTAGGGTATGATATAATGAACTAAAAAAGAAAACAGATGGCGTATTTATGCGACATTTGTTTTCTGTGTTTACGGAAATGTTAACTTTGATGATATGGCTATAGCGGAACATGGCATTAATAAGGGGAATGCGCATGGGGGACCACAAGACTAAGATAGGTGTCATCACAACCAGTTTGGAAGTTGAATACACTTCTGAGATTTTGAATGGTATTTTACAAGAAGCTCAGAGGCTTAATTTTGATGTTTATATATTTAATGCAAATGTGAGCACAGATGATTCCATCAAACACAATGCGGGGCAGTATAATATATACAGGCTCCCCAATTTGGCGCAGTTTGATGGAATGATTGTTTTTTCGAACTTAATTCAAGGACGTGAAATTTACAATGTTATGGTTAAACGCCTGGAAAAGGTAAAGATTCCGGTG
>JAILPF010000534.1 GCA_024699575.1 Acetatifactor sp.
CACCGGAAGAGTTCGTGATACCGATTTTATACATGGGAAAAAAGACATCCCCTGAATTATATCTGCGGATATCCTCTTTCTTAGCGACTCCATAAATCATATCTTCGTTCATAAATCCCAAAGGTCGGATGGCCTCATCCTCATCAACCTGAATCATAACATTACTTTCATTCCCCAGATTTTGAAGATTCAAATGAGAGCAATCATAAACATCCGCACCCTCCTGCCATACAACAATCTTGTCATTTTCAGACACACGGATACTGTCATCCTGCGATACTTTCACCAGACTCTGCACCGTTCTCTCTGACAGATTGATACTATAAAGTTCATTCTCCAGATATACATAAAGCTTATCTTCCCTATTCATATACAGAAGTTGATTTGCCTCTGTTCTAAGCACTGCAAAAGTTTTATCGTAAGGCAGGTAGATTGCTTCTTCAACGGTGTTTAATTCACTGTTATAAAGGTTAACCTGTATGCCGACCTCTCCTTCATGTCTTCCTCTGCTCATGTAACCATATACTGCAAACCAGACATTTCCACCTTCGTCCACGTTCAGTATTTTGATTTCATGCTCCGGATTTAATGTACGGGCATCCAAATGATTGCTGTCAAGGAAACTGAAGATTGTAGCAATTTTGTTGGAAACTGCATTATAGCTAAACAGTTGTCCCAACTGTTCAAATACCACCACATTTCCATCTTCGCTCTCTGTCATCTGCACATCTGCATCTACAATACCCAAAACAAGTTTATCATTCACGCACATTTTTTCCACTTGAGGTATCTGATTCATCACTCGCTCATAATCCAGCAGATACATTCTGTCTGTGGTATATCTTACACGGAAATACTCTTGGGTCTTATAATCGACCTGACTTTTCCCTTTTCCTGTGGAGACCACGTAGTCAACCAGAAATGTGGCAGTCTGTCCCGTTACACCTGTCAGACGAATAACAGGCGCCACCGTCTCTGTCACATCCAGATCTCCCCATGTGATCTGTTGAAAGCTGGAATGGATATTGACATAATGAAAAGACTGGTTACTTTCCAGCTTACTGTTGGTCTCCAGATATCTTGTCAGTTCTCTGGCAGCCTCCCGATCATAAAGTCTATCGTGAAAATCTTTCACAAAGGATATTTTTTCCGGCAGATAAAGACGGTCACTCCATATCACTCGAGTGTAGTAATATATTTCCTCTTCCTCCGACGTCAATACAATCGCAAGCGAATACTCTGTGTCTTTGTCAATCAAATCCTTCAGGACAATCTCTCCCGCCAGGCCGAATGCGGTTTCGTGCACATCGGTAACCTCTGTGTTTTCGATCAATCTTCCACCGTCCGCACTCCGCACTTCAATCATCAGTTCTGCGATATCCCTGCCATAAGAGTTGACAGAAAAAGCCACATTCCTATTTTCACCCAAAATGGTATACGTATCCCGCTGAAAGGCTACGTTCATCGGACTGCGGTAACCGAAGAGCTGATTATATGGCACTCCGTCACACTCCATCGTAATGACAGGGTACGTTGCCTGCGACATGTCCATCGTCATATTGTTATGCCCTTTATTCAGCAATTTACTGCTTATGAACAAGGCTGCAAAAAATGTCAGTATAAAAACCGACCACTTTAAGATTATTTTTTTCATCTCAATCAAACTATTCCTTTAACAGTCTTTCCAGTGTAGGTGAAATGTTCAGAAAATCCATGGTTTCCGTAAGTTTATCCCTGCGTACCGGGCGCATTCCCTTCCCCTTTACCGCACGAATCAGCAGATTCTTTGGCGTATGTTCCATATCGATAAACTCCAGAATCTGAGTATCATATCCACTTTGTTCCAACAGTTCCGCACGGACAGCGTCCGTAACCAATGCCGCAATTCGCTCTTTGATAACTCCATACTTAAGGATTGGTTTTAAAGCATCTGCCTGAATCTGTCTGTTAACCTCATGCTGACAGCACGGAACTGCCATAATCACAGAAGCATTCCATTTGATTGCCTTCTCAAGAGCATAATCTGTCGCTGTATCACATGCATGGAGCGAGACCACCATATCCACTGCGTCCGCCCCCTCATAGGTACTGATATCGCCCATTTCAAAATGCAAATGCTTATACCCCAGCTTTTGCGCCAGCTGACTGCAATGTAATATAACATCCTTTTTTAAATCCAGCCCGGTCACATCAATATCTCTATGCTGTATTTCCCGCAGGTAGTAATACATTGCAAACGTCAGATATGACTTTCCACAGCCGAAATCAATGATTTTAATTGTTCTGTCTGTAGGAAGCTTGTCCAATATGTCCTCAATAAATTCCAGATAGCGGTTAATTTGGCGGAATTTATCATATCTCGTCTTGGTCACCTGTCCATCCGGTGTCTGAATTCCCAATTCCACCATAAAATCTACGGGGGTATCGGACGGCAAGATATAACGTTTCGTTCGATTGTGGGAAAGCGCCGCTTCCTCCACCTTTTTATTTTTACCATCCGTATTCTGTTTCTTTTTGATGGTTATTTTCGCTTTTTTGCTCACAAGCACGGTAACATCCATCTGCTCTGATTGAATTTCTCCTTGTTTAAACAGTGTGTGCAGGTAGTTGTCCATACGTGCTATGATTGTCTGTCTATCAAAATTCTCATGGAACACTTGTGTTCCACGGAATAAAGTTTCCTGATAAAAAAGCTGTTCCTTAATCAGTACCGGTCTAATCTTGACCTTACTGCCCTTTTCCTTATCCAAGGTATTACTCAACACGGCCTGTACGAAGCCCTGTTCCATAATCTGCTGTAATACGCTCATTAATTCGTCCATAGCATCCTTTTTCCTTCCATATATCTCTTTTGTATTTTAATTGCTTTATCCTCATAGCACAACTAAAATTTTAGGATTCCTCTACGGCCGCCGTGACGTCTCTTATAGATTTCGTCACACAGGAGCACCTGAATCAGGTTCTCCATATTGTCCCATTGCTGTTCATCGTAAGTTTCCCCACTATTCTTCGCTTCCTGCTTCATGGTGCGAACAATAGAATCGGCCAGGTTGCTGATGCTATATCGATCCGGATATTCATCATAAATCATACTGCCTTCATAGTCCACTCTATCCAGTATCTCCGCAACCCTGCTCATATATTTTTTTAATGTCCCCGGATACATCTGCTGCAAATATTCCATATCCTGCAAAAGAGCAGCTTCATACTCTTTTTTCGGATACCCGGGATAAGTCATAAAATATGGTAACGGAACATTACCCGGACAAACCTGTAAAACTCTCGAATTAAAATCCATACGCAGTGCCTCACAGTTATTGAAAAAGTCGCTTTTCTCTAACATATGCGCACTGCGTATCTTCAGTTCCATTATTTTAATACTTGAATACG
>JAILPF010000026.1 GCA_024699575.1 Acetatifactor sp.
GCCCTAATCTCCGCAAGCGAAAGTTCCCTTGCGGACACCACACGTTTTGCGCCCTGCTTCCACCAAAACAGATAGGTCTGATAATTGGTGTTGTTCGCCTGAGTGGAAATATGGATTTCCACCTCCGGCCAGACTTCCTTCGCAATGGTAAACATCCCGGGGTCTGAAATAATCAATGCGTCCGGGGTATCCGGTTTTAGATTCTTCAATTCCTTAAAATACTCTTCCGCACCCTCAAGGTCATTATTATGCGCCAGAATATTAGCGGTAACATATACCTTTACGTTGTGAGCATGTGCAAATGCAATTCCCTCCGCCATATCCTCCATGGAAAAGTTTTTTGCTTTTGCGCGAAGGCCGAATGCCTCCCCGCCAATATATACTGCATCCGCACCAAATATCACCGCAGTCTTTAAGACTTCCAGACTGCTTGCAGGTATCAAAAGTTCAGGTTTTCGTTTTGTCATCGTTTACTCCTTTCGCACGCTTAGTGTCACACCGTCCCCGACGGGCAGGATGACTGTCTCCAGTTTTTCATTGTGCTTCAGTTCGTATAGGTATTCTCGCATTCTTGCGTGGATGGTGCGATTGCGTCTCGTCACAGCAAAGCGAGATTCGATAATATCCCCATCCTGCAAAACATTGTCTGAAATCAGAAGACCTCCGGGAGGCAAAAGCCGTAAGATATCCGGCAGGAAGTTGATATACTGCCCTTTCGCTGCATCCATGAAAATAATGTCATAGGGTCCTGCAAGTTGCTGTAAGATTTCTGTGGCATCCCCCTCCAGCAAGGTAATGGCATCCTGCTTACCTGCTTTCGCAAAATTCTCTTTTGCAATGGGAATTCTCTTCTCGTACTTTTCAATAGTGGTAATCTTGCAATCCGCAGGCGCATACTCGCTCATCAATAACGCAGAAAAGCCGATGGCTGTCCCGACCTCCAGGATTTGCTTCGGCTTCGCATAAGCCAACAGAAACTTTAACAGGCTCTGCATGGATTTTCGAACAATCGGCACCTGTGTCTCGATGGCAAATTTTTCTATTTCATCCAAAAAAGGAGTGTTGCCTTTATCCATTGCGTCGATAAAGGCACACATTCTCTCATCTACAATCATTCCTCTTCTACGGTCTCCTCATCCCCGGTGTCTTCACTCGCCATCACAGCCATCATCTCTTCAGCCGTCATACCGGTGCTTAACTCAAATATACCCGGTTTCACATCTTTCCTGTATTCTGATAAAATGTATTGAAACGCAAATAATTTAGAGTCTCTGGTCAACCCCTTTTCCTCAAACATGCTTCCGATATCAAAAGGGGACATGCTCTCTGTAACTGCCACTGTCACTGTTCTTCCTTCGCCATTTGATACAGCTGGCTCTGTGAAAATGCGGTACCCATAGTCGTAGAAGCGAGTGGCACCCTTATAAATGACAAAAATAACCGCCACACTCACCACAACTCTCAAAATCGTACCCATAACCGCACTTATAATGTTTCCGGTGTTCATAGAATCTTCCTCGCTTTTATTCAAACTCTAACGCAGCTGTCAGACGTAAATTAATATCCTGCATCAGTCTGCAGAAGGCCAGCTCAGCAGCCAAGAAGTCAGAGACTATCTCATTTTCTCTAAACTCAGCATATTCATTCTCAAACTGCTCAATGCTGTCGAACTCATAGCCACCGCTATTCTGCAGCTCAAAGTTACGTTTTCTGAATGCATCAATCTGTTCTTTCAGCTCAGGATATTGCTTTACCCGCTGTAGCTGCTCCATGTATTCCCGGTACTGTGAGGAACCGCGGATTGCATCCAGCAACTGCTTCAATGCAACATCTACACTGTTCATACTGTGCTCACCCTTTCCAATTACACTTCCATGATAATCGGAAGAATCATAGGACGTCTCTTGGTCTTCTTCCATACAAACTCACCCAGCACATCCTTGGTGGTTGACTTTAATTTGCCCCAGTCTGTGATTCCTCTGTCAAGGCAGGACTGCAGCGCCTCATCCACCGTAATTCTCGCTTCCTCAATCAATTCATCCGCTTCCTTCACATAGACAAATCCACGGGATACGATATCCGGTCCTGCAACTAATTCACCGCTGACTTTGTCCAGGCTCATTACCACAATCATAATACCGTCTTCCGCAAGATGCTGGCGGTCTCTAAGCACCACATTGCCGACATCACCAACGCCCAATCCGTCAACAAGAATAGCTCCGACGGGAACTTCACCGGTCACCTTGGCAGCCTCACCATCCAGTTCGAGAACTTCACCGGAAGATAAGATAAAGATATTCTCCTTATCAATTCCCAGGCTGTCTGCAATCTTAGCCTGTGCTTTCAAATGTTTGTACTCGCCGTGTACAGGAATTGCATATTTCGGTTTAATCAGGCTGTAAATCAATTTGATTTCTTCCTGGCATGCATGTCCGGATACATGTGCATCCTGGAAGATAACATCCGCACCCTTGCGCAGTAATTCATTGATAATCTTTGTAACCGACTTCTCATTGCCGGGGATGGGGCTGGAAGAAAAAATTACGGTATCTCCGGCACCGATCGTAATCTTGCGATGTACGTTATTGGCCATACGGCTGAGTGCAGCCATACTCTCACCCTGACTTCCGGTGGTGATGATAACCTGTTTTTCGTCAGGATAATTTTTCATCTGATCAATGTCCACCAATGTATTATCCGGTATGCTGATGCATTCCAGATTTCTGGCAGTCTCGATAATATTTACCATACTGCGGCCTTCCACACATACCTTACGGCCAAACTTGTATGCCGTGTTGATAATCTGCTGTACACGGTCCACATTGGATGCGAAAGTTGCCACAAAAATGCGGGTATTCTTATGCTCTTCAAACAAAGTATCAAAGGTTCTTCCCACTGTCTTCTCAGAAGGGGTAAATCCCGGTCTCTCCGCATTAGTCGAATCACACATAAGAGCCAATACACCCTTTTTGCCCAGCTCTGCAAAGCGCTGCAAATCGATTGCATCGCCGAATACCGGTGTGTAATCTACTTTAAAGTCTCCTGTATGCACCACGATTCCTGCCGGCGAATAGATGGCAAGCGCAGCTGCATCCACGATGGAATGGTTTGTCTTGATAAACTCTACTCTGAACTGTCCAAGATTGATGGACTGCCCAAATTTCACAACCTTACGTTTGGTTCCCCGCATCAGGTTATGCTCTTTTAATTTATTCTCAATAATTCCCATAGTCAGCCTGGTTCCGTAGATGGGAACATTCACATCTCTGAGTACATACGGCAATGCGCCGATATGATCCTCATGTCCGTGGGTAATTACAAAGCCTTTAACCTTGGAAATGTTATCCTTCAAATAGGTTACATCCGGAATAACCAAATCGATTCCCAGCATATCATCCGCAGGGAATGCCAATCCGCAATCCACTACAATAATACTGTCCTCGTACTCGAAGGCAGTAATGTTCATACCAATCTGTTCCAAGCCTCCCAAAGGAATAATCTTGAGCTTGGACGCACTCTTATTCTCTTTTTTCTGTTTCAAATATAATCCCTCTTTTCTCTTTTTTCAGTTTTTCATTTTTTCGTTACACCAATAAAACAGGCTTTCGTTTTTCAGGAATCCGGCAACCTTTTCCGCCCCGTCCGTCATCCTTTTTTTCCCTGCGAAACGTCCTGTTATTGGTTTCTTTTTATAAAATAATCGTGTTTTGAACCTTCGCTCCACACTCTTATTCCCGCACAAATTGTACATCATCCAGCATATTTTCGAACACGCCGGCTACTGCAGCAAGTTCTTCATCATCAGACACAATGCTGAACACGCTTTCCTGCTCACCATCTGCTGACATATCCTTCAAAATCAAGGCCTCTCCATCGCCCTCTTCAAAATCGGTCACCAGGATATAGTTATATCCACCGATTCTGGTCTGTTCCAAAACATAAAATTCTACCGGTTCATCACCGTCAGGGCAAAAAGTAATCTTTTCCAGTTTACTCATATTCTCTCCATCTTTTTCCAAATCAAACGTGGCTATTTCTTTCTGCTGTCCAAATATCCCTGCAGAATCAATTGAGCCGCCAGCATATCGACATATTCTTTGCGATGTTCTCTTCTGATACCGGCTTCCATCATAGTCTGGTCAGCCATAACTGTCGTCAATCTCTCGTCGTAAAATGTAACCGGCAGGCCGGTTCTTCGCTCAAGCTTTTCTTTAAATTCTTTTGTCAGTTCCACACGCACACCCTCATCGCCATTCATGTGCTTCGGAAGTCCCAACACAATTTCTGTCACTTCGTTTTCAACGCATAGTTCCTCAATCCTCGCCAGCGTCTGACGAAGTTTGTTCTCTTCTTTTCTACGGATGATTTCCACACCCTGCGCAGTCAAAAGCAGGCTATCACTGATAGCCACGCCTACTGTCTTGGAACCAAAGTCCAATCCCATTATTTTCATGGGTAATCCTCATTTCTAATCTCTTTTTACCATTTATTGTTGCGGATGTATTCTGTGAGCAGTTCTTCCACCAGCTCGTCTCTCTCCACTTTCATGATCAAGCTTCTGTCACTCTTGTGGCTTGTAATGTAAGTAGGATCCCCGCTCATAATATATCCCACAATCTGGTTTACAGGATTGTAACCCTTCTCAATCAAAGCCTCATAAACAGTGGATAACACTACCTTTACACCAGTTTCCGGTTCCGTCTGAACTTTAAAATATTG
>JAILPF010000052.1 GCA_024699575.1 Acetatifactor sp.
AGTTGTTGCGCTTACCTATAAGCTTCGGCACAATACATTTTTCAGTATTATTGCCGGAACGGCAAGTTATATGCTTTTGTTGCAGGTACTTTAAACAGAAAGATAAATAAGAATAATAAAAACTGGCTACAGTTTAATTAAAAAACAGCCCCTAAAGTTACTCTATTGATAACTTCAGGGCTGTTTTTTGGTAACAGTAAATATTGCTGTTTACAAAAGATGCAGCTTCTTACCAAGCCGTATCAGTACGCTGCCTTTTGGAAAACGAACCAGTTCTTCTTCGGTAATCGTTTTGGTTCCCAGAATAGCAACAAAATAGGTGAGCATAGAAAGGACGATGGAAACACCAAGAGAAATGATATTGCCAAGTCCTGCAATCCGTAAACCGTAGTAGGATGCCCATGTAACAACACCCATAATACCGGCGGATAATGCCGGCAGCAACAAGGTTTTTTTAACTTCCAGACGATACTGCAGGTATTTTCGTACGGAAAGATCGTTTAACACGCACATTGTTAAGGAGTATGCAGCTGTTCCTAAAAGGAGTGCATACAAATTCCAGTTTGTGAAAAATAAAAGTGGTACAAGAACGGCTAAATGAACAACTAAAGCCAATGCAGCATTCCGCATAGGAATATTTACCTTGCCGATACCCTGCAATACTGCATTTGTAACAGTAGAAAGGGAATAAAAAATAATGCATACACAACCAACTCGTAATAAATTGGAAGCCAAAGCAATCGTTTCCGGCTGAGGGAATAACAAGAGCATAATCGGATAAGCTAAAACGCCGATGCCCACCATAGCAGGGAAACAAAGTATCATCGTAAAACGAATAGCTTCATTGATACGGGAACGGGCGGTTGTTAAATCACCCACCTCATAGCTTCCGGAAACTCCCGGTATCATAGCGGAAGAGAAGGAAGAAGCCAAAGCAACAGGAATGTTGATGATTGTAGTGTATTTTGTTGCAAAAACACCGTATTGCACTGCAGTTTTTTCCTGTGCCCAGCCTTTAAAATACATCATAATTTTATAATATAAGGTGGAATCAATAGCAGTAACACTGTTGTAAATAAAGGTACTTAAAATAACCGGTGTTACCATCAAAAGAATCATTTTAAAAATTTCCGGATAGCTTTGCAGAGTCTCTGTTTTATCCCGTTGCAGTCTGCGTTGGAAGAAAGAACGGTTTAAAAGATACATCAGAAACATAAAAATGAGTCCGGTCAGAACTCCGGCACCGGTACCCATCGCACCTCCTTGAGCACCACGAATTGGTACCTGATAGGCGGCAGCACCACCAACATAAGCTCTGGTTAAAAGCCAGGCAGCAAGTACGCTGACAATAGCATTCACAAGCTGTTCTAAAATCTGAGATAGCGAAGTTTGTACCATAGAACTGTGTGCTTGGAAGTAACCACGCAATACGCCCAACAGACCGGAAAAGAAGATAGTCGGAGCTAACACTCTAAGCGCCGGGACAGAATTGCTTTCTACTAAAAAAGGAGCACCAATAAATGCAAAAAGACTGGCAATTCCTCCAACGACAACAACGTAAAGCAAAGCAGAAATAAAAACCCGGTGCGCATTGCGATATTCACGCAGAGCCAGCTTACCGGAAATGATTTTGGAGATCGCCAACGGAATGCTATAGGAAGAAATCAATAAAATAATGGCATATATGTTATAAGCAGAACTGTAGTAGCCATTACCTTCATCGCTGATAATGGAAGTTAAAGGACTGCGGTATAAAATACCAATGACCCGGACTAAAAGACCGGCAGCGCCTAAAATAGCAGCCTGCTTGATAAAGCTGTTTCCTTTCTTGTTTGACATACAAATATAACCTCACTAGAAAAAGTGGCAAAACCACCGTATAAGTTAAAAAACAGGGAGCTATCAAAGGCTCCCTGTCAGCTTTTTATAAATCACAGTTGTTTACGGTTCTTGGGAACGGAAGGACGTCACGGATATTGCCCATACCGGTAAGGTACATTACGCAACGTTCAAAGCCAAGACCAAAGCCTGCATGACGGGTGGAACCGTATTTGCGGAGATCAAGATAAAATCCATAATCTTCTGCTTTTAATCCAAGCTCGTTCATACGGTTAAGGAGCTTATCATAATCATCTTCTCTTTGGCTGCCGCCGATGATTTCACCGATGCCCGGTACTAATAAGTCCATAGCAGCAACCGTCTTATTATCATCATTCATCTTCATATAGAAGGCTTTAATATCCTTTGGATAATCGGTAACGAAAACCGGTTTCTTGAAAATCTGCTCGGTTAAGTAACGTTCGTGCTCGGTCTGTAAATCACAGCCCCAGGATACCTTGTAATCAAAGTTGTCGTTGTTTTTCTCTAACAATTCAATCGCTTCAGTATAAGTAACATGACCGAAATCAGAATTTGCCACATGCTTAAGGCGCTCGATTAAGCCTTTGTCAATAAACTGGTTTAAGAAGTTCATCTCCTCCGGAGCATGCTCCAAAACATAGTTAATAATGAACTTTAACATGTTCTCAGCCAATACCATGTCATCCTTTAAGTCAGCGAAAGCGATTTCCGGCTCAATCATCCAGAACTCAGCTGCATGGCGGGTAGTGTTAGAATTTTCGGCACGGAAGGTCGGGCCAAACGTGTAAATGTTACGGAATGCCTGTGCGTAGGTTTCGCCATTTAACTGACCACTAACGGTAAGGTTGGTTTCCTTGCCAAAGAAATCCTGGCTGAAATCAACAGCACCATCCTCGGTAAGAGGTGGGTTTGACATATCTAAAGTGGTAACGCGGAACATTTCACCGGCACCTTCACAGTCGCTTCCGGTAATTAATGGTGTATGGACGTAAACGAAATTGCGTTCCATGAAGAAAGTATGAATCGCATATGCGATTAAAGAACGAACACGAAATACAGCCTGATAGGTGTTTGTTCTTGGACGCAGATGTGTAATGGTTCTTAAATAT
>JAILPF010000053.1 GCA_024699575.1 Acetatifactor sp.
TGATGCGATTAGTGTACGTGAGACATTTGCAAAAGATTATTTAATGAAGGTATTAGATAAAAAAATTGATGTGATTTCAGATCCCACTTTTCTGTTGAGTCGAGAGGAATGGATTGATAAATTAGCCAGTAAATCTAAATATTATAAATGTGAAGAGAAATATATTTTAACTTATTTTGTTTCTAAGGAGAAAAATTCAAGAGAGTGTATACAGTTTATAAAGAATTATTCACAAAAGTATAATTATCCGGTTTGGTCAATTCAATTTAGCACGTATTATTCTAAAACTGGCGACAAAAAAATACTGGGGGCATCTATGGAGGACTTTCTTGCCCTAGTATTAAATGCACAGATTATTATAACAGATTCATTTCATGGAACTGCTCTGTCGTTGAATCTTGAAAAAAATTTTGTGTCGTATAATAATTCTGAGAATCCTTTGCGAGTTCATAATTTACTTAACAGACTGCATTTATTGGAGCGAATAAATATGGATTATGAAAGTTATAAAACGATAGATTATAAGAATGTTCGAAAAGGGATAGATGAGATTCGAAAAGAATCTCAAGAGTGGATTGTGGATGCTATAGAGTAGAAGGAGATTTTTATATGTTACATAACTATACAAGTGAAAAAAATATTTTACAATTAATCAGTTTGTTAAAGAGTCATGGAATTAAAAAAGTAGTAGTCAGTCCAGGCTCGTCAAATGTCAGTTTTGTTGCAAGCATCCAAGGAGACGATTATTTTGAAAAGTATTCGGTAGTTGATGAGAGATCAGCTGCGTATGTTGCTTGCGGAATAGCAGCTGAAGCTAACGAGCCAGTTGTAATATGTTGTACGGGAGCAACGGCATCAAGAAATTACATACCAGGATTGACAGAGGCATATTATAGAAAACTACCAATCATTGCAATAACAGCGTTAGTACATCCCGGATATGTAGGACAAAACAGACCGCAAGTTATGGACAGAAGTGTCTTGCCAAATGATATAGCATTGTGTAGTGTGCAGATTGAGAGTGTTTGCAGTGAAGAGGATGAGTGGGCGAACAACGTAAAAATCAATAAAGCTTTGATAGAAGCAAGAAGGAATGGTGGGGGACCAGTACATATTAATATGGTCACAACATTTAGTAGAGATTTTTCGATAAAAGAATTACCTAAATGTAGAACAATCGATTTGATTCATAAGAGTTCCGATTATCCTAAGGTGAATGGAAAAAGGATTGCAATATTTATAGGCTCGCACAAGAAAATGGATGACAAGTTAACAAATGTTATCGATAGTTTTTGTGAAAAATTTGATGCAGTTGTATTTAAGGATCATACAAGTAATTATCGAGGAAAATATGGTATACAAGCCAACATAATTTCAAATCAAGATTATTATGTTTCGGATTGTTTAAAAATGGATATATTGATAGATATTGGAGATGTATCTGGAGCAGACATGAAACTTTATCCTAAAGAGGTTTGGCGAGTAAATCCCGATGGGCAAATACGAGATAACAGAAAAAAAACAAGATATGTTTTTGCCGTGGAGGAACAGGCGTTTTTTGATTGGTATGTTTCTAATGAAGGGCAAATAAAGAGGAGTTTAGCGTATTACGAGAGTTGTAAAAAAGAAAGTGAAATGCTCAGAAATGAGATTTCAGATTTCCCATTTTCGAATATTTGGATTGCATGGAAATTAAGTGGGATATTGCCTGCAGAAAGTGTAATTCATTTTGCAATACTGAATTCCTTAAGGTCATGGAATTATTTTGAATATGACAAATCAATTTGTGGATATTCTAACACGGGAGGTTTTGGTATTGATGGTTGTGTATCTAGCTTAATTGGGGCATCACTAGTTAACCCTGATAAATTATATTTTGGAATCATAGGAGATTTGGCATTTTTTTATGACTTGAATTCACTAGGCATAAGACATGTTGGTAATAATATTAGAATCCTGTTAATTAATAATGGAAATGGAACAGAGTTTAGAAACTATTCATGCATTGCATCGCAATTTGAGGAAGATACATGCAAGTTTATTTCTGCTGCAGAACATTTTGGGAATAAATCGGAGACATTTGTGAAAAATATTGCGTTGAGTTTAGGTTATGAATACTATACAGCAAAAAATAAAGAACAGGTTGAAAAAGTATTACCGATATTTACATCAAAAGAAGGAGATAAGCCGATAATCTTTGAGGTATTTACTGAAAGTGAGGACGAAAGCAACGCGTTAAAAATAATTAACAATTTACAAATTAGTTCGTCGCAGTATGTTAAGAGCAAGGCAAAAAAAGCAATAAAAAAAGTTTTAGGTGACGAAAAAACCAATTTGGTTAAAAGTATTATCAAGAATGAGAGGTAAATTATGAGGCTTTTAACAATACTTAAGAAAACAATTAGATTTATGAAGCGTAAAGAGTACATACCTGTTGTGACACAAAAAAACGATTCAGAAATATTTCGAGGAAAAGTAGCATTGGTTGTAGGTGGCAGTGGTGGAATCGGTGCGGCTGTCGCCAAAAAATTAGTGGCTCAGGGGTGTAAAGTTGTAATTACCGGCACAAATGAGGAAAAACTGAATAAGATATGCAAAAGCATAAATAGTACAAATGATGTTCGCATAAGATATATCAGTTTGGACTTATTAGATATTGATAGTATGAAAAAGAAAATTGATGAAGTGCCTAGTTTGTTTGAAGAAAACAGAGTAGACATTTTAGTGAACTCCGCCGGAGTGTATTCGGATGCATCATTTATGAGTATTACAGAATCGGAATATGATAGAGTTATGGATATAAACTTAAAAGGACTTTATTTTGTCTGTAAATATGTGTCGGAAATAATGATAAAACAAGGAATTAAAGGACATATTTTGAATGTTTCCTCAGCATCCTCATTGAGACCCGCTATAAATCCATACGGGATATCAAAATGGGGTGTGCGCGGCTTTACTGTTGGGTTAGCAAATGAGTTAATAAAAAAGGGAATAGTTGTCAATGCAATTGGACCAGGTCCTGTCGCAACTGCTATGAATGGGCGCGGAGAAGGAGACACTATTGCACATCCATCAAATCCAAGCGGGAGATGCGCTACGACAGAAGAAATTGCGGAATTAGTATGTTATATGGTTAGTGGACGTGCAGATATGGTTGTCGGAGATACTTTTTATATTTCTGGAGGCGGAGGTATAACATCTCTTCATTGTTGATGCAATATAAGTGATATAAAGGTGATTGTTTGATGAAAGCAGAAATACTAAAAAAATATGAAAACTTTTCTGTCGAAATAAAAGCATCCATCTGGTTTTTGATAGGTGCTTTTTTTCAAAAAGGAATTGCTATGATTTCAACTCCAATCTTTACGAGGATTATGAATCCAGAAGAATATGGAGAATTTAATGTTTTTAATTCATGGTTATTGATAATTTCTATTATAGTTACATGTCAGATATCAGCTGGTGTGTATACGCAGGGAATAGTTAAATTTGATTCCGAAAAAAAGGAATTTTCATCTTCCATGCAGGGATTAAACCTTACATTAGTATTATTTTGGATTATAGTATATACTCTTACAAAAGATTTCTGGAATTCTCTTTTTCAATTGTCCACATTTCAAATGTATGCAATATTGATTATATCGTGGCTTTTGGCGGCATATAATTTTTGGGCAATTGAGCAAAGAGTTGATCTTAAATATAGACAGATGTTGATGATGACCGTTTTTGTTACGGTGTTTCAACCGTTAATATGTATCATTTTAGTAATGAACAGCAGCAATAAAGTCGATGCAAGAATTTTAGGAATTTTATTTGTTGATGTTGTAGCATATTTATACTGTTTTGTTTCGCAATTTTGCGCAGGGAGAAAATTCTTTATTAGACAGTATTGGAAGTATTCGCTCCTTTTATGTATACCATTAATACCACATTATTTATCACAAATTGTAATGAGCTCATCTGATAGAATTATGATAGAGCGAATGGTAGGAATGAAGGCAGCTGGAATATATAGCTTGGCATATTCAGTTTCTCAAATAATGACGGTATTTAATACCGGATTGATGCAAACAATCGAACCGTGGCTTTATAAAAAAATAAAAAAAGGAGAAATAGAGGATCTATCAGGCATAGCGTACAAATCTATAGTGGGTGTTGCAGTTGTTAACGTATTGTTGATAATTTTTTCGCCTGAGGTAGTAAGAATTTTTGCTCCTTCCGAATACTATGATGCAATTTGGGTTATCCCACCTGTTGCAATGAGCGTTTTTGTGAGTTTCTTGTATGCGTTTTTTGCGGTGTTTGAGTTTTACTATGAAAAGACAAAATATATTACAATTGCAACATTGGTAGGAGCCGTAATAAACATAGGTTTAAACTATTTGCTGATTCCGCACTTTGGTTATTATGCGGCGGGGTACACAACCCTTATTTCATACATGCTATATGTTGCAATGCATTATGTATTTATGAATAAGATATGTAAAGAAAATGGGATAGCAAAGCGACCTTATGATTTTCGAATATTATTATGCATAAGTTTTGTTTTCTTTGTGGTTTCATTAGGGATTCTTTTTACTTATAAAAACTACGCAATTCGTTATACTGTCTTGCTTATTTTTATAGTAGGCACGTTCTTTTTGAGAAAAAAAATAAAGGAAATATTTATTGCTATTATACGTGCAAGGGAGAGGGCAGAAGATAGATGATTTCTACTAAATACGTTTATCTTGATTTCTGTCTAATAGAATAGATGTCCTGGTATAGTTAATTTGTAACACTCCTGCCTAATGAGTTATTATATTCATTAGGAAAAGGAGAAACAAAATGTCACACGAACTGATGAAGTGCGTAAACGCATTTGTATTCGTCAACCGAAAATTAGGTCACTGAGGGTGCGGACAAAATCCTGGACCAAAGCGGAGTCGGACCGTTTCTATAATTTCCCATATGCAGCAGTGGAAGAAGCTTTGTCAAACGCTGTTTACCATCGTGCATATGATGAGCGCGAACCGATTGAGGTACGCGTTGAAAATGACCGAATGGAAATTGTAAGTTTTCCTGGCCCTGATCGTTCGGTAACGATGGAAAGTTTGAAGAATTACCGCGTATCCAGTCGACGTTACAGAAACCGCCGTATTGGTGATTTTCTGAAGGAACTTCATCTTACTGAGAGTAGAAGCTATTTTGTTACGAGATTGTTTGTTCATGAGGGATTTGTAAAGGTTGCGAAAATTGTTGGTGATTCCGAGGGTGGATCAAAAACTGAAACAAGTTTTGAAACGAGTTTGAAACGAGTTTTGAAACAAAAGGATTTCAAAAAACTTGAATTAGTTATTATATGGTTAGCCAAAGAAGACGTTATTAGTATTCAGGAAGTAATGAAATTGACACACAAATCTAGAACTACAGCATGGCGATATATGCAGCTATTAGTCGAGTGCGGTGCGGTTGAAATGATGGGTAATACCAATAATGTGTGCTACCGAAAAACCCAGATGAAAAAAGGGGAAACCTAATCTGGAAACACTTTGATGTTTGCGGAACATCCAGAGCAGTTCATTCATGGGGCACACATTGAGCTGATAAAGTTCAATACAGAAGATGTATTCGTCAACCGAAAAATCGGTCAAGCGCTCATTGAAAACTAGGTCACTAAGGTGCAACACGTAGATTTTTTTGATGCAGAAAAAATTCTATAAATTAAATGTTTATCACGCATATATATTTTTTGAAACGGATACAAACGGAAAAAATGTGCTTTCGTCCACATTTTCGTGCTGCTAACGCAAACTTTCGTCCACATTTTCGTGCTGCTAACGCAAACTTTCGTTCACATTTTCGTGCTGCTAACGCAAACTTTCGTTCACATTTTTGTGAGACCGGTTTGATTTTTCGTTCATTTAGAAGTTAAGGCAGAGGAAAATCTCAAATCAAAAAGCTTACGTGCCGTGTACGAGAACAATAAAGAATTGAAACCGTGCAGATTTTCCTTGTCGGGGTATCGAGAACAGGATTGGATGAC
>JAILPF010000055.1 GCA_024699575.1 Acetatifactor sp.
ATAAAATATTTAAACCCTACCGGTTTACTTTTCGCGATTCCCAGCAAAGGCTTAAAGTCTCTGAATGCGATTGCCAGACCACCCATGGGCGCATAACAAAAAATAATGTACCAGGCAATTACGGGAATCAAAAGCAGATAAGCAAAATAATTTGTCTTCCAGTCCTTGCGAATAGCCTGTAAGGTATATTTTCTTTCTCTCTTGCGCTCTTTTCGCAATCCCTTCATATCTTCCATCTCCTTAAAAATAGTGCTGTCCGATTACTTCTGCCATCGGACAGCACCATATTCTGAATCAACTAACGTGCGTTATATCTGTCCAAAGCTGCCTGCCAAAGTCCAACAAACTCATCCAAGCCCTGCTTTTTCGCATTATCCAAAAATTCATCATATGCGTCAATATCCAACTGACCCATGATAATCTTGGTAAAGTACTCATTTCTCATAGTGGAAAGAATGGTTCCAAGTTCACCCTCACGAGAGCTCTCCTCAGCAGTAAAGGTTACAGGAGGCATCGTGATGGAAGAATCCATGTTCTCTGTCCAGTATGCTCTGATATCACCGGAGTAGCTTCCCTCTGCAGTAATCAGAGGATTGGAATTGTGCTCATCACGGATATCAGCGAAATCATGAATACGATATTTCCAAATCAGGTTGCTGAGAGGCTGTCCTTCCGGATCGTTGTACATCAAACCATCTTTGGAGAAATAAGGAAGACCGTTTTCATCTACAAGATGTACATCGCCGTAGGAACCGTAGTTGTAAATCTCCCAGCCTTTCTTAGTGTATGCAAAGTCAAGGAATGCAAGTGCTGCTTCTACATTTTCACAAGCTGTTGTAACTGCTGCGGTACCGCCTGTCTTCTTAAAGTTACGATAGGTCTGTCTGGACTTGTCACCCTTGTTAAGTACAGGGTTAAGAGCAGCTACGAAATCAATATCATTATCCTCTTTCCAGTATCCCCACATAGTATCAGGAGAGTCCATCATAACTGCACAGTCAGAAGAAACTGCTTCAGACATTCTCTGGTTGAAGTCTGCGGTTACCCAGTCATTGTTCAAAAGTCCTTCTTCGTACCACTGTCTCATGGTTGCAAGATATTCTTTTGCACCATCCTGTGCAGGTCCCCATGCAGCTTTACCGTTATCATCCACAAACATCCAATCCCAAACACCGTAAGCACCATTGATGATACCGGTGAAAATCTGACCATATGTAGAACCATAGTTAAGAGGCTGGCTGTAGCCTTTCTCTTTACATGCTACAAGGAAATCGTGAAGTTCATCTACAGTCTCAGGTACAGGGAGTCCGGTTGCATCCAATGCTTCCTGCTTAATCAAAAGACCAAACCAGCACCATTCATTGTACGGTGCAATACCGAACACACCACCGATAACACCTTCATCGGTAACGGTTGTCTTACGTCTCTCTTCATCGGAGTTTCTCCATGCAGAGTAGTTCGGCATATATTCATCAATTAAGTCTGTCAGGTCTAAGTATGCGCCATCTGTTACGCCGGCACCTACACCACCCTGATAACGGCCTGCATCAAGGATGATGTCAGGAAGGTCTCCGCTGGCCATCATGATGTTGAACTCTGTAGCTTCCTCTCCAAGAGTAGGAACGATGAAGTTTAACTTAATTCCGGTAAGCTCTTCAACCTGCTCAAAAACTCTGTGGTCATTAATATCATTACATACACTTGCGAGAATGGAGTTGGAAGGCATCCATACGTCCAGTGTCACATCCTCTTTAAAAGGATAAGCGGAGTAATCATTGGGAATAGTCTTCTCAAACACATCTCCAAGATATGAATCATTCAAAGTAGTATTTACTTTTGTAATCTCGTCCTCTGTAGGAGCTGTATTTCCCTTAAGAGAGGAGAGATCTTCCTGTGCAGCAGCTTCGCTCTGTGTATCTTCAGTCTTTGTTTCAGTATTGTCAGAGCTCTCTGCAACAGTCTCGGTTGTAGCACCATTATCTTTTGTCTCAGTTGCCTGAGAACCGCAACCTGCAAGAGAGGTTACTACCATAGATGCTGCAAGTAATGCACCAATCAATTTCTTTTTCATTGTTTTTCCTCCACTAGCTCCAAAGCATCCTCTGTATCATTCTGCTCCGGATTCTCATTTAAAAACTTTACCTTCATCACTATGCTCTGTGCATAGTCACCGAATTTCTCACCAAAGAGATTTAATCCCCCTACATGAGCCGCATCCGGTTTCACTCCCAGTCTTAAGCTGATATAATTACCCTCAGCCAGTTTCAGGGAGTCCATGGTATACTCCGAACATTTTGCATCATTTTCAAAGCATCCCATCTCATTTACCTTTACTGATTTATACAGACCGTACTGGGTCATTGTATCACCCCACCACTCAGGATTTAAGGTTCCTCTTCTGCCGCCGAAATCTCCCGGCAATAACATGGTGTCCACCTCTGTTCCGTTAATCCAGACCGTCACATCTGATGGCCAGTCATTTTGATATCCCGGAGCCTCCGAACAGATTTCAAAGGAAAAAGAAACCTCCTTTACCTTTCTGTTGCGGAATAAATAAGTAGGGAAACGATATTCCACATATCCGGTATTAAACCAAAGCAACTGAGCTTCGTTTCGATTATCACAGTAGAAACTGGACGGAGAATCCTCCACTCCAAGATAGCCTTTCTCGCTGATCAAACCACAGTTACCGTTGACGTCACAGTCGAAATAGTTACCGATAGACATCGGTATCTTAATGGAACTGGTAGTACTGTACTTCGCCTTATGCTTAAACGCATTCAGGTAAATGTCTTCAAAAACAATTCCACATACTTTCTGAGAGCCACGTACACCCGGTCGTTCATGGGTGATGATCATTCCTGCATCTTCCAGAGCTTTCACATGTAGTGCTGCTGATGATTGGGGTATATCAAATGCTTTCGCAATTTCGCTGATATTTGCTGAATTCTCTATCAGATATTTCAGAATGTTCAATCTGATCTCAGAAGATAGTGCTTTTCCTACCTTTACTGTCTTCTCCAAGTCTTCCAAGTCCAGCGTGATTCTCTTCTTGTATGTTCTCAAAACGCCTCCTCCTTTCCTGCTTTTTTGCTTACCCTTAATTCTTCCATTTTTTCTGTTGCTTATGTTTTGATTTTATTCTTCCATGTTCACAAAGTCAATTGTTTAAAACAGAATTTTTGTTGGTTATTTTTTGTGCAATACTACCAATACATCTGTTTTGTTTCAGTGCAACATGTTTCACATCCACCTTTATAGGACTTTTTCACATTTTCACAGCTATCGTTTTATCTATTTTTTATATAGTTTTTCAACAATATATCTGTTATATTCATCACAAGAGAAGAACCGCATTGTACAGGCGTCGATAGTTATTTATAACATTTTTTATGTTGCTTTTACCATTTTTCCTGTTGTAAATCGCATGCTACAAGTGGTTCTTCCCTAATATTAAATGAGGATGTGTGTTATGAAACATAATAAAAGAATGAAAGAAATCGGCATCGGCATCCTGGCTGTCACCTTTACCATGATTGCATCCGGGTGCTCGCTTACAACCCTCACAGGTAAGGAGAATAAAATGGAAGAAACCGTATTTTTTCATGAGGATGCTACAGACATTACTTTTACCAATGACCTGCATGTAGTTAATATCGGCGACCCTTTCATGCTGAAGATTTCAGAGAATGAATACTATATGTATTGTACCTCTGCTGCAAACGGTTACTATTGCTGGCGTTCTGAAGATATGGTGCATTGGACAGATAAAAAAATGTGTTTTGTGAGCAAAACAGATTCCTGGTGTGCCGACAGCTTCTGGGCACCGGAGGTATGTGAATGGGAAGGAAAATACTATATGTTCTACACCGCCAGGAACAGGCAGGGAAGCTTAAAGATTGGTCTGGCAATCTCAGATGCTCCGGATGGCCCCTTTGTAGACTATGAAAACAAGCCTCTCATCAATCCGATGTTTGCTGTTATTGATGCCAATATTTTCATAGATGATGACGGTTCCAAATATCTTTATTTTGTCAGAGATTGCTCTGAAAATATTATAAACGGAATTCACACCAGCCAAATCTACGGTGTACAGCTTTCCGATGATTTCACAACAATGCTTGACGTCCCCGTTCTACTGACCACTCCCGAAGATAACTGGGAACGTCAGTCCGGCAACTATGCATGGAACGAAGGACCGGAAATGATCAAACATGACGGGAAATATTATCTTGCATATTCGGCCAATTACTATGAAAGCCCTGCATATTCTTTGGGATATGCAGTGTCCGACAGTCCTCTCGGCACCTTTGTAAAAGCAGAGAACAATCCTATTCTTACCTCTATCGGATTGACGGATGTATCAGGTCCCGGTCACCACAGCTTCGTGAAATCTCCGGACGGCACTGAAATCTGGGCTGCATATCATTCCCATACAAGCGTAAAAGCACCTTCCGGCAACCGAAAGGTCAATATCGGCCAGGTAGTATTTAGTGAGGACGGCAAAATGTTTATCAACGGTCCTCTCACCACTGCGCAACCTCTTCCCTCCGGTGTAAGCACCACCAATATTTCCAAGATCTTCACCGCATCCATCAACGAAGAGACTGACAAAAAGCTGACCGATGAGCTTATACTAATCCATAGAACCGGAAAATTTGCTACCGAGGAAGAATTGTCCAAATCCTCCACCATCACTTTTGATGAGCAGGGCAATGCTGAGGTGGTGCTCACTTCCGAATCCGAGGAAGGTAATCCTATCTGTGGCATCGCATTATATGCCGGCGATACCGAGTTTCCCTCATCCGTATCCGTACGTTTGAAATTCGATGATGATATCTATTCACAGGAATATATCACAGGGCCGGAAGAAGCTTCACCTATTGTGCTTTCCTTCGATGCCCTGACAGCAAAAAAAGTTACCATTCTGCTGAGCGCGGTACAGGATGCCGAATCTGAAGCACCCACAGAGCCGGAATCGGAGATTTCACTTTCTGAAATTTCACTTTTCGCTCCCATAAATTAATCTAAACCGAAAAAACTGCTACACCTTTTTATAAGGTGACAGCAGTTTTTTCTTTCGCTTTTTTTGACACAATGTTATGATAAGAGAGAAGGATTTTTACATTTCTTTGAGAGGAGCATATTTCTATGGCTGATACAATTTTATCCTTTGAAGTATTCCCACCAAAAAAAGAAGATGAATTTGAAGAGGTGTATTCTGTTCTCGACAAACTGGGCATGTTAAACCCTGCTTTTATCTCTGTCACATACGGAGCAGGCGGGAGCCGTTCCAAGAAAACTGTCGAAATCGCCTCCTATATCCAAAATAAGCTGAATATCACTGCGCTTGCCCATATGACTTGTGTCGGCAATAAAAAAGAGGACATTGATCAGGTGATTGACCAATTATCCTCCAATAACATTAAACATGTTCTTGCACTTCGCGGAGACCGCCCTGCTTACATGACGGATGCGCAATTCAATGCTAGAGATTTCTCTTATGCAAGTGAGCTTATCGCTTACCTGAAGGCAAAAGATTCCACTCTACACATCGCAGGTGCATGCTATCCCGAAAAGCATTTTGAAGCGGAAAGTCTGTTTACAGACCTTAACCATCTTCAGGAGAAGGTGGATTGCGGATGTGAAATGCTGATATCTCAGCTTTTCATGAAAAACGACTTCTTCTATCGCTTCCGCGAAGCCTGTTTAGACAGGGGTATTACCGTTCCGATTCACGCCGGGATTATGCCGATTACCTCAGTCAAGCAGCTGGACAGCAGTATATCTCTCTCAGGTTCCTCTATTCCAAAAGCATTTTCGGATTTGATTGCCCGTTACGGAGCAGAGCCTGACGAAATGCGCAAAGCAGGAATCGATTACGCCATCCAGCAGATTATCGATTTACAGAAGCATGGTGTGGACGGTATCCATCTCTACTCAATGAACCGCCCTAAAACCACAGCTGAAATCGTAAACGCATTGTCCCGTTAGAATACAAAGGTGTAAATGCTGTGCGCTTTCATCTGCACATCTGCCAACTGCCCCTGATAACGCAGGGCTAATTCCTTTTCATCGTCTGTACGGTTCAATACTACACACACGATTGTTCCATCCGGATTTTCAAAGGCACATGCTTCCAGAGTGCTGTCATATACACTATATCCGATTCTCTTTGCTCCCCTACGGATAAACTTACTGAAATGCCCCATATAGTAATAGGAGGATCGGATATCCAGTGCTTTCTTCTCCCTGTCATATACAATCGGAGACTCTCCAACCCATATTTTTTCTTCCGCTACTCCGGTAGCTTGTTGCTCGTCTTTCCAATGGTCCGGATTACCATTCTCATCCAGAACCATGTTCCAATCCACCCAGGCATTCGCCCAATTGTTTAAATCCCCAATGATATCATGTGCATATTTTTCACCGGATGCATAAACAGTCTTCCCTTTTCCTGTACACTGCTCCGATGCAATAATTAATTTTTCCGGGAACAATCCGTGGAATACATCCAATGCCCCAAAGTGGTCACCGGAATACCAGTGGACAGCCACACCGTCAAAGCAGTCTCGCGCTACATCATCCCCCATAGTAACACAGGCTCTGTCGACTACTCTCTCCTTATTGTGATCCCAGAACATAATTTTCTTATCGGCCAACTGATTCTTTTTCATGGCAGGTTTCAATTTTTCCACCACATAAGCACGTTCTTCTTCTGCCGTGTAAAAACAGGATTCCCACCCCTGTTCCGCTTTCGCTTCATTCTGTACCGTCACACCCCAGACAGGCACTCCGGCAGCCTCATATTCCTTGATAAACTTTGCAACATAATCTGCCCAGACCTGATAGCAGTCCTTTTTCAGCTTTCCACCCTTGGACATTTTCTCATTTGTTTTCATCCATGCCGGAGGGCTCCAGGGAGATGAATACAAAATAACATCCTCCCCCATATCCATAGCCTCCCGAATGGCAGGGATGATTGTCTCCTTATCATGAGAAATATCAAAATGTTTCAGTTCAAAATCCCCATCCACATCATCGTAGGTATAAAAATCTTCAGAAAAATCACAGCTATTAATGGTAGAACGGCAGAAATTATAACCGATGCCCTTTTCCCTGTCAAAGTACATCTCCATAGCCTGTTTTTTTAATTCCGGATTCATGCATTTTAAATTCATGGTGGTTGCCTCTGTGAAAGCGCCGCCAAAGCCCAGAATCTCCTGATACTTCACTCCATCATATATATTCAAAAGCCTGTCCTCCCTGCCGGCAGGCTCTGCTTTATCTTCATAAAAAGAAAGCTCTTTTTGCTCCTGTAACTTTATGTCGGATGCAAGATGTGTCTCAAATACCCTTATTTTTTTCTGAGAATCCATACTTTGTCCCCCCATTCGAAACGTTTTTATTAATTATACTATAACTCTCTGATACAAACAATACTATCGTAAACAAAATACACCGGAATTATCCGGTGTACTTCTGCTTAATTTGCCGAATGGCTTCTTCATATCTGCTGTTGACGTCCTCTGTACTGTCTGGCTCTCCGTCTTCAACCATTTTATTGATAATCTCAATCTTAAGATTACTCATATAATATTCCCAATAATCTGCCTCATTGAATGAAACAGGTCCATATACCGCTTCCCCCTTTGATACTTTCATTTTACGATCGTTTTTCTCTTTCCCATATATCTTGAGGAAATCACGATAATCGATGCAGGTATCGATTCCTACTTCAAGCGCCAATAATTGTTGACATTTATCGTCAATCACGTTCTGCAAGGAGGAAGTCCTTAACTCTTCCGCCGGGGAGATACCATCGTATTGATTCTCCCAAAAATCTTCATCCATCTGCACATGATACTTCTCCATAAAATTCTGTGCAACAATGGCACGGTTCTGTTCGCATTCTCTCAGCACTTCCCGCTCATAGATGGGAATGCTCCCAACCGAGCCTATCACCTTATATTTATAGTTTTCTTTGACTGTCACACCGCCAAAGAGCGTTATCATAGCCATACTTATCAGGATGATTGCTTTTTTTCTCATGGTATCTCCTCCGAGAATATTACTCTACCGGAATCAGTTCAATATAGTCGCAACAAACATTATAACCGCTCGAAGAACTGTTTTTATCGAATACTCCCAGCACTAACTGGTTGGTTATCTGTGTGAAGGTATATGTTCCCACATAAATTGCCTCCACCGACTCTGCTGTATCATACATATCGTAG
>JAILPF010000072.1 GCA_024699575.1 Acetatifactor sp.
GGCTGAATTACTATGTATATCAGGCTACACCTTATGAATTAAAATAATCAAAGGAGATTCGGATGGAAGAAAAGAGAAGCGAAAATGATAAACGTCTGTTGATTATAGGACTGATTCTGTTATGCTGTGCATTTATTGTCGGGGCGCTTGCTATACGTGATAGAGTTCTTAGATATCGTGCGGAAAAGCAGCTGGAAGAGTTGGCAGAACAGACAATTGTCGAGGAACCTGAACCGATGATTGAAGAGGAAGTTATGGAAGAACCTGAACCGGAAGTTGTAGAAGAGCCGGAGGTGGATGAGGAACCTACAGAAGAGGAAAAGCTCCTTGCGTATGGAGTCACAATTCCTGATAAGGAAGTTGATTTTGATAACCTTCAGGAGACGGTGAATAAAGATATCTATGCATGGATTTACATCCCGGACAGTGCTATTGATTATCCTGTTTTGCAGCACGCAACGGACACTGCGTATTATCTGAATTATAATCTGGATGGATCAAAGGGGTATCCGGGCTGTATCTATACGGAGTATTATAACAGCAAGGATTTTACCGATCCGTTGACTGTGGTTTATGGTCATAATATGAAGAATGATACTATGTTTGCCGGATTACATAAATTTGAGGATGAGGAATATTTTAATAATCATCCGTTTATTTATATGTACACGCCGGAGAAACTTTTGGTGTATGAAATATTTGCAGCATGCAGGCACAGTAACGAACATCTTTTGTTCGGTCATGATTTTTCAAATGCATCTTCCATGAAGCTTTATATTGACGATATCATGAAGACGGAAGGTAAGACTTCTCATTTCCGAAAGGACCTGGAGGTGACTTCGGACAGTCATATCTTAACGTTGTCTACATGTGTTCCCAATCAGGCTGATTACAGATACCTTGTTCAGGGTGTTCTGATTAATGAATAATAATGAATATCTGAGGTATATTTTTCCAATCTTGTCCATATACTGTATTAAAGACAGCTGTATTCTTGGATGAAAGAGTATGGTATATTGAAAAGGAGAGTGGATATGGCAAGAGGACAGCGGAAAACATTGGAAGAAAAAATATCTGCCAAACAGGAATTGGTTACAGCACTTTTGACCAGAGTAGAATCGGAAAAGAAAGAATTAGAAGAACTCTTTGAGGAAAAAAGAAGGAAAGAACTGGAAGCAGTCAGCCAGCTTATCAGCTGTGCGGGCCTAGAACCGGATGAAGTGGCTGAAGTTTTACAACAATATGTGGAACAGCGTACAGTGAATGCTTCATGATATTTGAAAGACAATAGGGAGCAGACCAATAAAAGGTCTGCTCCCTATTGTTTTATAATTTTTTCAAAGCTGTGGAAAGCATGAGTTTAATTCGATTCAACTGGTTTACTTCACTTGCGCCTGGATCATAATCGATTGCAACAATATTTGATTCGGGATAAGCTTTGCGCAACGATTTGATTACACCCTTACCAACCACATGATTGGGAAGGCAACCAAAAGGCTGAGTGCAGACGATATTCGGCACATTATCATGAATCAGTTCCACCATTTCACCTGTCAAAAACCACCCCTCACCGGTCTGATTCCCGATGGATACAATGGGCTCTGCGAATGTGACGATTTTGCGTATGGAAGTGGGAGCGGTGAAATGCTTACTGTGCGCCAATTCTTTGGAAGAAGTACCGCGCAAAACATTCTCAATTGCCCAAATTCCAAGTGTGGATAGTCTGGAAGCACGCTTGCCTGTTCCGAGATGGTCTGCTTTAAAAATCTGATTGTAGAAGCAGTATAACATAAAGCCTAATAAATCGGGGACAACTGCTTCGGCACCTTCTGTCTCCAGTAAATCTACGAGGTGATTATTGCCTGCAGGGGAGAATTTCACAAGAATCTCTCCGACAATACCAACACGGGGTTTTTTGATATCCAAAAGAGGTATATTATCAAAATCACGTATGATATCTCTACACATTTTATTGTATTTGGCCAGGCTGATGTGTTTTGATGATACAAAAGGAATCACTTTTTTCAGCCATTTTTGGTG
>JAILPF010000086.1 GCA_024699575.1 Acetatifactor sp.
TAGAAGAAAGACATCAGAAAATAATGGATATATTGAATGCCGATGGAAGAATTTCGTGTTCAACGATTCAGGAAACATTTCATGTCAGCTATGATTCTGCCAAACGGGATCTGAGAATTCTTGAGGAAAAGGGGCTCTTAAGAAGAACGCATGGAGGTGCTTTACCGGTTCAGCAGGTAGCCACCGGAAGACCTGCAAAGCAGACTTGTAAGGATATTGCTTTCGTGAAAGAGAATTACAAAGCGATTGCGCTGAAAGCGGTATCCATGATTGAAGATAATGATGTTATTTTCATTACTTCTGCCACAGTTGGTTATTTTATGGCTCAGAATCTGCCGAATCATCTCAAGATAAAGGTTGTCACTAATTCCATAGTCATTGCGGAGGAATTGCGGGTGCGGGATAACATCTCTGTAATTCTGTTGGGTGGGGAGATGGACAGCAAAGGAAATTGCTATGATGCGATTGCGGTAGAGACTGTGAAACGATTACGATTTGATAAATGTTTTATCACATCGGCATGCATTTCTGCAGAGTTTGGGCTGTCCATTCAGAGAACAGGTGCAATCAGTTTTTGGAATGCTTTGATGGACAGCTCTAAGAAAACCATTGGACTATATCCAACGGAGAAGATTGGCTTTGAGTCCATTGTCAGAATCTGCCCTGCTAACAGACTGGACATGTTGATAACCGATTGGGACGCTTCTGAGGAAGAACTGCAGAAGTACGACGAGCAGGGGATTGAAGTGATTGTTGTAGAGCAGGAGGCATAAATAATACAAGCTAACACAGGCGTTTAGCTGTCCGTACTCTCCACGCAGATAAACAGATACTTATAATATGCGTGGCTGGATTCCTTGTCGTATAGATTTATGAGACTGATGGAGTACAATTCAGAACAGGCTTTCAGCCTGTTCTTTTTTATGTAGGAAACTATTTTTTTATAGGTTTTGTCAATGTTGGGAGCATTGTGGTCATGGTAGCATAAAACAGCCATTTTCCCGGGCAATGGGAACGTACTTACATTGTCAGCAGGGAGAAACGAAAGGCTGATTACATCACTGTATATGTAGTGTTGGTTTACCAGATTCTCATAGGAAATGGTTACCCCTGAGGGGAAAGAAAACAGAGTCTCATCTTCAGAGGCTTTTGCCAAATGCAAAGAGATATCTGATGCAATATCGGATACATGATATGCAGTTCGATTATCCTTTATGGGAGTTTTCATTACACTGATATCCGGCAGAGTATCCATAAAGGGAACACCTACCTTGTGCCCCTCATATTTCCCCAAAATCCACATTCCGAGGTGAAGTGCGCTTATTTTTATATTGATTCGATATAGTTCCCGCTGCATATCTGAAATTTTTGCACCAACAGTTTTGATGATGCCATCCTTGGAACGACTGTGGATGATGTCACGTATTTCTCCGATAGAGCATCCTGCCTGACGCATGGTGCTGATAAAAAAGAAAGAACTGATTTGAGCCGGGGAATAGTAGTGATAACCATTACCCGGATGAACCCAGGGCGTGATAATTTCCTGCTCGTAGTAGTATCTTAAAGTGTCTCTTGTTGTCCCACATAGTTTCGCAAACTGCTTTACGCTGAGTGAATATTCGTTTGCTGTGTCACCAAAATCTTTAAAAGTAGTCATAAAAACCCCCGTAAATATGCGAAAAATTATCTTGACATGGGGCTAAGCCCCAGGTTTATTGTATCATAGAATTACAATATTAACAATCTTATTGAAAAGAAAAAGGAGACATAAAATGAAGGATGTAAAAGGAACCATTATTAGAATTATTGCAGAATACCTGGACAAGGAAGAGTCAGAAATCTCAGCAGAGAGTACATTTCAAGAAATTGGATTGGATTCGCTGGACATAATGGAGCTTGTCATGCAGATGGAGGAGGAACTTGATTGTAAGGTGGAGCTGTCCCAGGAAATTACAACCATTGACAAGTTGGCTGAACTGATTGAAGAACAGTAGATTTGAGGAGCTGACAGATTATGAAGAAAAATCCGGTATGTGAAATGCTTGGAATAAAATATCCGGTTATTCAGGGTGGTATGGCTTGGATTGCCGATGCAGAGCTTGCGGCTGCTGTGTCAAACGCAGGAGGGCTGGGACTGATTGCTGCAATGAATTCTAACGGAGAGCAGCTTAGGGCTCAAATCAAAAAAGCGAAGGCACTGACGGACAAGCCATTCGGTGTGAATCTTATGCTGATGAGCCCATATATTGATGAGGCTGTGGATGTGGTATGCCGGGAAGGTGTTCCTGTGGTGACTACCGGTGCCGGCAATCCATCAAGATATATGGAACAGCTAAAGGCATCCAACGTGAAAGTACTCTGTGTGGTTGCAAGTGTTGCTCTTGCAGTCATGGTAGAAAAGATGGGCGCCTGTGCAGTGATTGCAGAGGGGTGTGAATCCGGTGGACATGTAGGAGAGACGACTACCATGGCATTGGTCCCGCAGGTTGCGGATGCTGTTGAAATCCCGGTGATCGCAGCAGGAGGAATTGCAGATGGAAGAGGTATGGCAGCGGCATATATGCTCGGTGCCAAAGCAATTCAAATGGGAACCAGATTTCTCGTGGCGAAGGAGTGCAATGTTCATCCGGACTATAAGGCTAAAATACTTGGAGCTAAGGATAGAGATACCATTGTCACAGGAAAAACATTGGGACATCCGGTACGGGCTTTGAAGAATAACATGACCAGAGAGTTTTACAAAAAAGAGCAGGATCCGGCTACAAGCATGGAAGAACTTGAAGAGATGGGAGCAGGTGCCCTGCGAAGGGCAGCGGTCGAAGGAGATGTGAAGAATGGCTCTGTGATGTGTGGACAAATTGCGGGCCTGATTCACTCGGAGAATAGCTGTCGGGAGATTATAGAGGGAATATGCCTGGAGGCTGATGCACTTTTGGAAAGATGTTGAGGAAGAGTAGATGGGAAAAATAGCTTTTTTATTTGACGGACAGGGAAGCCAATATCCGGGAATGGCGAAAGATTTCTATGAAAACATCCATGCTGTGCGTGATGCTTTTGGAGTTGCCGAAGCAATCAGGGGTGGAACATTAGAGCAGCTGTTTTTTGGAACGGAGGAAGAACTAAAAAGAACGGACAATGCGCAGCCATGTCTTTTCCTGGCTGATATTGCTGTTTCTTTGGCACTTTCGACAGTAGGGATAAAGCCGGATGTGGTTGCCGGTTTTTCTCTGGGAGAGGTTCCGGCACTAGCCGTGGCAGGTCTGATGAAGATACCGGATGCTTTCAAAACTGTATGCATGAGGGGAAATCTGATGCAGGATGTGGCGGAGAAAGAGAAAGGGTGCATGATAGCGGTCATGGGGATGGACAGAGACGAGCTGGCCGGTCTATGCGAGCAATTAAATGTGTATCCCGTAAATTATAACTGTCCCGGGCAGATTGTGGTTTCCGGTAAAAAAGAAAGAATGGAACAACTAAAACGCAGACTGGAAAAACGAAACGTCAGGGCAGTGGAACTGGCGGTTGGAGGACCTTTTCATACGCCTTATATGGAGGCTGCCGCGAGTGGGCTGCGGAAGTGGATGAACAGCGGGAAGGTAATGATTCATCAGCCGGAGCTGATTTTGTATTCCAACAGGACGGCGATGCCCTATGAGAGTGATAAAGAAAAAATTGTGAATACATTCACGGAACAGATGATGTACCCGGTAAAATGGGAGGACACCTTGCTGCATATGGCAGAAGCCGGAGTGGACACCTTTATTGAATGCGGTCCCGGAAAGGTTCTGAGTGGTTTTGTGAAGAGAACCATAAAGGGCGCGAAAAACTATTATGTCTGCGACATGGAATCTTTAAAAAGAACGGTGAAGGAGCTTGGCACTGTATGTTGAAGGATAAAGTAGTTGTGATTACCGGCGGAACCAGAGGAATCGGGTACGAGATTGCCCGGAAATTTGCCCAAAACGGTTCCAAACTCGGAATTATTGCATCGAGAATGAGCGAACAAGCCATAAAAAACGTGGATGAATTGCAGAAAATGGGCACCGAGGTACGGCTCTACATTTGCGACATAAAAGATTCTGAGCAGGTGGAGACAGAAGCAAAAAGAATTTTAGACGATTTCGGAAACATTGATATTCTGATTAACAATGCAGGAATTACCAGAGATAATCTCCTCCCGAGCCTGGGAATTGCTGAGATAGACGAGGTGATTGATGTGAACTTAAAGGGCACAATATATGTCACCAGAGCATTTATCAAAAATTTTGTGAGACAACGGCATGGAAACATTATCAACATCAGCTCGGTGGTCGGAATGATGGGGAATAAAGGACAGACCAATTATGCGGCATCGAAAGCGGGAATCATAGGATTTTCCAAGTCGGTGGCCAAGGAATACGGCAGAAAGAATATCCGCTGCAACGCTATTGCTCCCGGCTATATTGCCACGGAGATGACCGGGGCACTTACGGGGGACATGGTGGAGAATATCAAACAAAGTCTCCCTCTCGGAATGCTCGGAGAGCCTTCCGATGTGGCAAATCTTGCGTTGTTTCTGGCAGATGACTGTTCCAAATATATCACAGGGGAAGTGATTAAGGTTGACGGAGGAATGTATGTGTAGAGTTGTAGTTACGGGAATGGGAGTAATCTCTCCTATCGGAAATGATATAGAAACTTTTTGGAAAAATATTACTGCGGGTGCCTGTGGTGTCGATAAAATCACGCGTTTCAATGCGGACGGACTGAAGGTCAGCCTGGATGCGGAGGTTAAGGACTTTGACCCAAAGTCCGTTTATGACACTGTTCAGGAAATCCGCAAATCGGATCTATATATGCAGTATGCTATGGGCGCTGCAAAACAGGCTGTTTGCCAGAGCGGTATTATGGAAAGCGAGCTTGATAAAGAGCGTTTTGGAGTTTATGTTGGCTCCGGCATCGGAGGTATCAATACGACATTGAGAGAAACAAAGAAGCTCAGCGACAAGGGACCGGAGATGGTATCTCCGTTTTTTGTACCCATGATGATTAGCAATATGGCAGCAGGAGCAATCTCCATCAAATTTGGAGCAAAGGGACCGACCCTGCCGGTTGTTACAGCCTGTGCCACATCCACGCACTCCATTGGTGAGGCGTACAGGGCAATCAAACACGGGTATGCGGACTGTATCATTGCAGGGGGAAGTGAGGCTTCTATCAATGAACTTGCCATGGCAGGCTTTGTTAATTGTCAGGCGCTGAATCTGACGGATAATCCCGACGAGGGAAGTATTCCCTTTGACAAGCGACGGGGTGGCTTTGTCATGGGTGAAGGGGCCGGCATGCTGATTCTTGAGGAGTACCGGCACGCAAAGGAAAGGGGAGCGGAAATCCTTGCTGAAATAGTCGGATATGGCAATACTTCTGATGCATACCATATCACGGCACCGGACCCGGAAGGAGACGGCGCTGTAAGAGCGATTAAGGCTGCTGTTTCTGAAGGAAAACTCACAGATCCGAAAACGATTTATGTCAATGCACATGGGACGGGCACCCATCTGAATGATGCCATGGAGACCAAAGCCCTGAAAAAAGTTTTCGGGGATGGGGCGTATGAATTGCATATCAGTTCCACGAAATCCATGACCGGACATATGATGGGAGCGACCGGAGCGGTGGAGGCTATTGCATCCATATTGGCGCTTAAGAATGGTATTATTCCACCGACAATCAACTATAGAGAAAGAGATGAGGAGTGTGATTTGAATTATACTCCCAATAAAGCAGAACCTGCAGACCTTACGTATGCAATCAGTACATCCCTTGGGTTTGGTGGGCACAACGCCTGCATTGCCTTGAAAAAATATGTTTGAGAGGTGATTTGAGTTGAGTTCATTAAAAGAATATGCAGAGTTATTTGAGAGACTGAATCTATCGGAGATGCAGGTGGAGGAGGGAAACTTTAAACTGGTTATGAAGGGACAGTCATGTTGTCCCGGAACGGAGTGTGTACCGGAGAAATCGCCTGAGACAAAAAAACAGATTGTCGAAAGTACGTCGGAAACAATAGAAGTCAAAGCTCCTCTTCTTGGAGTGTTTCATGCAGATGCAGAGGATGGACAAATACTTCAAGTGGGCGGAAAAGTGGAAAAAGGGGACGTAATGTGCAGCATCGAGGCGATGAAACTATTCAATGATGTCAAAGCACCCGAAGGCGGAACAATTAAGGAAATTTTAGTGAAGGACGGGGAGTTGGTCGAGTATAATCAGACTCTGTTTATACTTTCTGCCAATTCGGAAACAGGTAATAAACAATGAACAGAGAGCAGATAAAAGAAATTCTTCCCCACCGGGAGCCCATGTTGTTGGTGGATGAAGTATTTTTAAACGAAGATGGTTCAGCCACGGGGTACTATACTGTTCGCGGAGATGAGTTTTTTTTACAGGGGCATTACCCCGGTAACCCGATTGTGCCCGGTGTGATACAGTGTGAAATCATGGCGCAATCCGCAGGAATCATGTTTGCAGAGCAGATGAGGGATAGTAATGTGGTCCCTCTGTACACGGGGCTTGACAAGGTGAGATTCAAAAGACCGGTGAAGCCGGGGGAAAGAATACGGATAGACACAGTGCTTGTAAAAAGCTTTCATCCGATGTATGTGCTTCGGGGAAAGCTGAGTGTCGACGGGAAGATTTGCAGCAGTGGGGAGTTTTCTTTTGTGATAACCACCCCTGAGTAAAATTGAGGAAAAAGAGATGTTTGAAAAAATTCTGATTGCTAACAGAGGAGAGATTGCGGTTCGCATTATCAGAGCCTGCAAAGAGATGGGCATAAGAACAGTTGCAATATATTCAGCGGCAGATGAAGAAGCTCTTCATGCACAGATGGCGGATGAGAGCTATTGCATTGGAGGAGCGCTTGCCAAAGACAGTTATCTTAATATGGATTCTATCATCACATTAGCCCAAAAGACAGGCGTGGAGGCGATACACCCGGGATACGGAATGCTTTCTGAAAATGTTGAATTTGCCAGACTGTGTGAAGAAAACAATATAAAACTCATTGGACCGACGGCAGCCGTCATGGAAAAGATGGGACAGAAAGAGCGTGCGAGAAAGATAGCCATGGATTGCGGAATCAGGGTGACACCCGGCAGCAAGCTTTTGACAAGTGCCAAAGAGGCTGTCGAGAATGCGGAGCAAATCGGTTACCCCGTCATCCTGAAAGCCAGAGCAGGCGGAGGTGGCAAAGGAATCAGAGTTGTTCGAAGCAGGGATGAAATCAGAGAAGCCTTTACACAAATAAAAAAAGAAGCGGAAAATTCCTTTGGAGACAATGGAGTATTTCTGGAAAAATATCTTGAAAAGGTCAAGCACATAGAAGTTCAGATACTTGCCGACTGCAAAGGGAAAGTAATCGTACTTGGGGATAGAGATTGTTCTGTTCAAAGAAAAAATCAAAAGCTTATAGAAGAATCCCCGGCCCCGGTTATTTCCGATGAATTGAGAAAGAGACTTTATCAAGCCTCTGTAACCCTTGCCGGGAAGGTTGGCTATACGACGGTTGGAACCATTGAATATCTGGTAAAAGGGGAAGATTATTATTTCATGGAAATGAACACCAGACTTCAAGTGGAACACTCAGTGACAGAGATGGCATATGGGATTGATATTGTGGAGTGGCAAATCAGAACCGCAGCCGGAATAGAAATTCCATTTAACAGGGAGGACATTCCGCAAAAAAAGCACGCCATAGAATGTAGAATCTGCGCGGAAAATTCTGTGGATTTCACACCGTCTGTCGGAAAGGTCGAATTGCTTCATATTCCCGGAGGCGTGGATGTGCGATTTGACTCTGCCCTGTATCAAAATTACGAGATCACACCGTTTTACGATTCCATGCTCGGAAAACTGATTGTCTGTGCTGATACCAGAGAAGGGGCAATCCGGAAGATGAAGAGTGCATTGTCGGAACTGGTGCTCGTAGGAGTGGATAATAACAGGGAGATGCACATGAGGTTTATGGAGAACCGGGAATTTACGATTGGAACTTACAACACAGGTATCTGTAGGGGGATGACATAAGGAAATGGGATTAAAAACTTTTTTTCTTCACGCCAACAATGAGTTGGAAAGCGGCGGACAAATGCTGAGACCGAGAAAAGTCTGCTGTAAGGAATGCCAGAGGCAGATTCCGGTATCCAAAATCAGAAAAAATAATTTTGTATGCCCTGAGTGCGGATATTATTTTACGATGCGCGCCAGAAGGCGCATTCTTATGCTGACCGACAAAAGGAGTTTCATTGAGTTGGACAGAGATTTGGAGTCAATCAATATCTTAGACTTCCCGGACTATGATGAAAAGCTGAGTGCAGCCAGGGAAAAGAGCAGGGAGAAAGAGGGAGTTATCTGCGGAACGGCAAGAATCGGTGGAAAAGAAACAGCTATATTTTCCATGGATGCAAACTTTATGATGGGGTCCATGGGGGCAGTTGTTGGAGAGAAAATAACAAGACTTTTTGAGTATGCCACAGAAAAAAAGCTTTCAGTGGTGGGAGTGACAGTATCGGGGGGAGCACGTATGCAGGAGGGAATGATATCGCTCATGCAGATGTCCAAGGTGTCTGCTGCAATCAAAAGGCACAGTAATCTCGGAAACCTATATATAGTTCTTCTCACGAACCCTACCACGGGAGGTGTGGATGCGAGTTTAGCCATGCAGGGGGACATTACCTTAGCGGAGCCCAATGCGCGAGTCGGCTTTGCAGGCCCGAGAGTGATAGAAAAGAGCCTTAATCAGACACTTCCAAAGGATTTTCAGAAAGCATCCAGAGTGTTGGAATGTGGATTTATAGATGCGATTGTGCCCAGAAAACAGCAGAAAGAGTACATCGAAAAACTGCTGGTGCTACATGATGTTTAACCTCAGAGGAGAAGAAAATGGAGGATTATGAAATTGTCTTAGGAGCAAGAAAAGAAGGACGTTTCACAGCGGTGGATTATATTTGTGAATTTGTTCCGGATTTTGTGGAGTTTCATGGAGACAGGCTATATGGAGATGACAGTGCAGTTATAGGGGGAATCGGTTACTTGAAGGATGTCCCTGTGACAGTGATAGGCATTGAGAAAGGAAAAAATACACAGGAGCGCATTCAACACCATTTTGGAAGCGCACATCCGGAAGGATATCGTAAGGCACTTCGACTTATGAAACAGGCAGAAAAGTTTCATAGACCGGTTTTGTGTATCGTGGACACCTCAGGAGCGTTCTGCGGGATTGAAGCAGAGGAACGCGGTCAGGGAAGAGCGATTGCGGATAATCTGTATGAGATGTCAGATTTAAAAACACCAATATTGTCAATGATTGTGGGGGAGGGAGGAAGTGGAGGAGCGCTCGCCCTCTGCCACTCGGACGCCATATGGATGATGGAGGATGCGTATTTTAGCGTGGTTTCTCCCGAAAGCTGCGCTAACATATTGTGGAAAGATATACAAAAGGCGAATGTGGCGGCACAGTCGCTTGCACTGACCGCACCGAAACTTTATAAGCTGGGACTGATTGACAAAATATGTAAGCCCGGTGATTTAAAAAGCTTGAAAGAAGAGATTTACCAACAGATACAGTATTTGAAGGGACAAAGAATTGAAAAGCTGCTGGATGACAGATATATGCGTTTCAGGAAAGTGGGTTATTAGGTGGGAAGATGGCTATTTATGAAGAATACTATGAAGAAGTGAAGGATGCTGCGGGCAGGATTGTCCGCGTTGAAACAAGATATCCGCAAGACTTCAACTTTGCATATGATGTGGTAGATCAAATTGCGCTGCGTACTCCGGACCGGACAGCGCTTGTGCACAGAAGCTCAGATGGAAAAAGAACGGTTTTGTCCTTTGGAGATTTGAAAAGATTATCCGATCGGACTGCCAATGCACTCAGAAGTCTCGGCATTGTAAAGGGTGATGCTGTCATGCTTTTGCTAAAAAGAAGGTATGAGTTCTGGGTGATTATTCTGGCGTTACACAAGCTTGGTGCGGTTGCGGTACCGACTTCGCATATGGTTTCCTCAGAAGACATTCGGGAGAGAGTAAAAAAGAGTCGGGCGAAAGCGATTTTTTGTGTGGGAGAAGAGTCGATATGTCAAAGAGTTGAGAATGCGATAGCAGG
>JAILPF010000093.1 GCA_024699575.1 Acetatifactor sp.
CCCGTGTGCTGGAGCATATGGTGGATACGGTGTTGTACTTTGAAGGTGACAGACATGCCTCCTATCGTATTTTACGAGGAGTAAAGAATCGTTTTGGTTCTACCAACGAAATTGGGGTTTTTGAAATGAGGGAAGAGGGACTTGCAGAGGTTTCGAACCCTTCTGAATACATGTTGAATGGAAGACCTGAGAATGCCAGCGGCTCGGTGGTGTCCTGTTCCATGGAGGGAACGAGACCGCTTCTTTTGGAAATTCAGGCGTTGGTCTGCAACAGCAATTTTGGAATTCCACGCAGGCAGACGACGGGAACGGATATTAACAGAGTGAATCTCCTGATGGCTGTATTGGAGAAGCGTCTGGGGATACAGCTTGGAAACTGCGATGCTTATGTTAATTTGACCGGGGGAATGAAGATTCTTGAGCCCGCTATCGATTTGGGTATCGTCCTTGCTATTTTGTCCAGCTTTAGAAATACTGTTCTCGGTTCAAAAGTAATCGCATTTGGAGAAGTGGGGCTCAGCGGAGAAGTCAGAGCTGTAAGTATGGCTAAGCAGCGTGTGGCGGAGGCGGAGAAACTGGGATTTGAAACCTGCATTCTTCCATATGTATGTGCAGAGGATTGCAAAAAAAACAGTAAAATGAAAATTATCGGAGTGCGTACTGTGCAGGAAGCTGTGGAGTATCTGTTTGCGCGTTAGCGGAAATCTTTTGATGGGGGATGCTGATGAAGAAGAAAGTATTTGATATTATACAGATTGGGGATAAATCCAACAAAGTCAGTCGGGCATTTGATTATTTTATTCTTGCGAATATTCTATTGAATATCAGCGTCATGTTCTTTCTGACCTTTGAGGGTTTATCCGGACTGTTTGGAGTGTTTAAGACAATAGAGTATGTGACTACGATTATCTTCTGTATCGAGTATGGTCTGCGAATCTGGACGGCCCCTTATTTATACCGAGACAAACCATACCTGAGATTTTTGCTCAGCTATGATGGAATAGTGGATCTTCTGACCATTATTCCGGTATTTTTCCTGACAGGTTTTGTGGTGTTCCGCATGCTGCGTGTAGTGCGAATCTTACATTTATTCCGAATCAACGCTCAGTATGATTCCTTTAATGTGATTACGGAGGTTTTAAAGAAGAAACGAAATCAGATTATTTCTTCTGTATTTATTATTGTTGTCTTACTGCTAGCAAGTTCCCTGTGTATGTATAGCGCAGAACATGAGGCACAGCCGGGAGTGTTTGAAAACGCATTCAGCGGTATCTGGTGGGCTGTTTCGACGGTACTGACAGTTGGATATGGAGATATTTATCCTGTTACGATTCTGGGCAGATGTATGGCGATTCTGATAGCTTTTTTGGGAGTGGGTGTTGTTGCAATCCCAACCGGTATTATCAGTGCAGGTTTCGTGGAACAGTATACGCATTCTCAGTCTGTTTTGGATAACAATCATGCCGATTTGGAGGAAATACTGGAGATTCAGGTGGATAAGCGCTTTGCAAAACGGACAGTGGCTGAGCTTCGAAAAAATGAACATCTTCATATCTATATGATTCTCAGAGAGGATATGACAGTGATTCCTATGGAAGATACCAGACTTTTAAACAATGATATCATTATATGTAAATTTTTTTGAGTGGATGTAGAATAGTGTGAATGCCAAGCTACTGTGATGAGAGGAAGATAAGGGTATGAATGGGACGGAGGATACGATTGAAAGGGTGACAAGAACGATACATTATAGGGATATGCATCAGGAAGATGAGGATGCTATGCTTATTAAGGAGCATGCCCTTACGGTAATCGCCAATGAAAGACCTATTCTAAAGCTTGTCTGTACCAGAAGTAATTTAAGGGAGCTGATAATTGGAAGGCTTGTCACAGAAGGAATAATAGAGACTCTTGAGGATATATACAAAATATATTTCTGCAAATATGAAAATGAAGCAAGAGTATTCGCGACTTTGAAGAAGGATTCGGAAGAAAAAATGCTTCCGAAGGTAAATTGGGTGGCTGATTGGATATTCCGTTTGGCAGCAGAATTTGAGAAAGGAACCGTAATTCATAAAATGACCCATGGATGTCACAGCTGTATTCTGGCAAAGGGTGAGAATATACTTTTTACCTGCGAAGATATTGGAAGACATAATGCAGTGGATAAGACTGTCGGTTACGCTTTTTTGAATCATATTCCGTTGCGGGAATGCATGCTCTTTACTTCCGGGCGAGTACCTGTTGATATGGTTGAAAAAGTGGTTGCAGCGGGAATCCCGGCGCTTGTATCAAAATCTGTTCCTACCGTTGAATCTGTGGAATTGGCAAAGAAAGTAGGGCTTACGTTAATCTGCCGCGCATGGAGCGATAGATTTGAAATATATGCACCGTAAATATAAAAAAAGTCCGATTCTATCGGACTTTAGAAGCAGAGGAAGAGGGAATCGAACCCTATTATAAACCAAGGTTTTCCCAGTAAAATCAATGGTTTTGGCGATTCCATTTTGATTACCTTTGATTACCTTTACAAAAAAAGAAAGGAGAAATCCTGCACAAGTGCTACGAAAGATAAATCGACCATAAATCGGTTTATTTTTTTGCGCAAAAATATTTTTTTGGAATTTCAAAAACCAAGGTAAACGATTTTGATACCCCCCCTACCCACGGAGTTTGTGACGAAAATTTTATTTTCATAATTTCGGAAATTTGGAGCAGATTTCGAGACGATTGTCTCTGAAAAATGAAGTTGTGATTTTAGTGAGATAAAGCACGGATTTTGGACTTGCCCGGTTAAGGTGTAATTGTCTACCCGGGATATTGCTATTTATGCCCCCTGTGGCACGCTGTGCGGCTCTGTGTTGGCTTTTGACGGACTATGTGAGCAAATTATGCCAATATGTGCGTTATTTGGCTTAGAATCGATTGTACGCGCTCGGCGTGTGCCTGTCAAGGAGCAGGAGAGCAGGTGCGGAATAATATAGCATTATTCAAAGAGCTGAGATATACTCGCTTATACAAGGAGTACAATACTATGATAATTTTGACCAGCTCTTTGGTTTCGTCTCTGGCTACATTTTTTCTATTTGTTTAACTGTTTTTTCAGCGGCTTCTCTTGTCTTGAATGCTTTCGCATAAGTGTAATCAGTCCCACTGACCGCCGCCGGCGTAAAAATAGCCGTGTTTGCTTTGGGTGCTTTCCTGGTGGATAATGTAACCGCGTCTATTTTTCTCGATCTGCATATATATTTGTCCTCCTTTTCTTTATTTCCTGTCCTCTGCATCTGTCCGGGCTTGGAACCGGCTGCGGCTGCATTACAGCAGCGGTATTAAACCGCTGAAAGTATTTAAAGTAGAATCCCCAAGCGCATACATACCATTTTAGCATTGCAAAACGCTATCCAATTCTCCTGTGTCATATCCTGAAGATATGCCGTTTTAGCTGCCTTGTAGGCTTCAAGTGCGATCTGTTTATCTGTTGCTGTCATATTGATCACCATTTTCCTTTCTTGTGATGTGGCTTGTCTCGTCAGTTGGAAAGTTGCCAGCCTACCCAAGACGCCCGGAGGCGTTTCGACTTAATCCAATAAGCTTTTATAGCTGATAGTATATTGATTTTTAAGAAGCTCATAGGCTCTTTTTGTGACTGTGTACCACTTTACGCCGTCCGGTTTGACCTCGTTTAGTGTAATTCCGCGCCCTTTAAGGTCTAATGCAGTTTTTAAATGGTAATAGCTGCCATAGTAAGAGAGGGAAGCTTCGATTTGGCAGTCAGGCTTTTGTTGTCCCATCTCAGGAGTATAGAGATATTCACCGGCACCAGTTACATCTTGCTTTGTTCGCTTTGGATGTGCTAGGTCAATGCGTTTTGTTCTGCCAATCCGGCGGAGTGTGTACATCTCTTTTTCTGTGATTTTTTCGTCGTTATGTAGCTTTTCAACTGCTTCAAGGTAGAAGTTGCAAGACTTTAAATCTTCGCATACCTTAAAAAGTTCTACCATGTTTAAAAATGCTGTTGTGTTTTCCTGTGCCGGTCTTGCCGGGAATTGAATAATCTGTGCCATCATTGAGTTATCCTCCTTTGTTTTGCGCTGTGGTTATTTGTCTATTTTAAAGCTTCAATCTCGTTGTCGTCCTGATCTCTAATAGTTTCTCATTCTGTTTCCCTCCTGTTTTACATTTTGTTTCTATATCCGGCCCGCATATCATTTTGCAATGATCTTGCAACCTCTTCCATAAATCTTGTTGTAATCTCCTGACATTCTTTGATGATTCCGTCATAGTCCCTTGATTTAATTTCACGATCGCAAATGCTAAAGCGCACGCCGTTAATACAATCAAAATCGAGTTCCAGCTTGTCAACATCCATGTCCAGCCCGTTTTTTGTCCACCTTCTGAGCGTCGAAACATTATTCAGTCGAAAACTTCCCTCTTCACTATTTACAAGTCGAATGATTTCTTTTTTCATGTTTTTTACCTCCTGTTTTATATTTGGGTCTGCCATCATCAGAGCCGGGAGACCATCCCACGGCTGACGCTCCGGAACGGAGCGTTTCGGCTTAAATCGTCTCAGCGAAATTTATCACTTCCTCGGCCGTCATGGTTCCGCTGATTCCTTCGATCTCCCACAGGTAATCACAGTTGCAAACTGCTTCGATGTCGTATCCTGCAAATAATATTTTTCTAAAAGCTTCTTCAAAGTTCATCATGTGCTTGTCCTCCTTTGTTTGGTGCTGTGTTCTTTTGTTAATGCAATAATATTACATAAATACGAATTAATCAATAGTATTTATGCAATATGTTTAGATTCTACTATTTGCATAAAACGTATTGCATAAATATGTTTAATAATTGTTCATTATGTACTATATTTAATTAATGCATTGCATAAATACATATTGCATGATAGTATTTACTTAAGAAAATTAAGAAAGAGGTGTAAGCTTATGACTGGGAAAGAAGCAATAGAACGCCTAGAAAAGCAGTATAAGCGTCAGAATGAGCATATAAAAGAAAATTATGATAGAGTGTCTATTACTTTGCCCAAGGGCACAAAAGAACGAATCAAGGCACGTGGGGAAAGCGTGAACGGTTATATAGCTCGACTTGTGCTTGCCGATTTGGCCGAGCAGTCCAATGCCGAAGACATGCCGCCGTTTATGTAACTTGATGTATACAGAATCTCAAAAAATGTATACATAAATCCGAAAAATGTTTACATCATGTATGCAGAAATTGGAAAATTGTAAACATGGTGTAAGAAGAGAAAGAACCAAAGAGAAGAATAAAAGTAAAGTAGAGGAGAGTAAAGTAAATAATATATATATGTGCTTCGCACATGATTTTGATTTTTTTGTTGACAAGCTCCGC
>JAILPF010000103.1 GCA_024699575.1 Acetatifactor sp.
TCCGTGTCTTTTTATTGACGGTTATACGGAGGGTATTGCGGTTGATTTCCGCACGTATCCGGCAAGAAGTGTAGAAGAACCGGAAAAGGATAAGGTGATGCGGGGCTCAAAGGATGGATTTGTGGAAACGCTGGTATTTAATACAGCGCTGATTCGCAGACGTATTAGGGATACCAAGCTTCGCATGGAGATTTTTACAGTTGGAAGAACATCTAAGACGGATGTAGTTGTTAGCTATATGGAGCAACGAGTGGATAAAAAAGTACTTTTGGAAATCGAGCAGAGAATACAACAAATTGACATTGATTCTCTTACAATGAATGGAGAAAGTCTGGCGGAATGTTTATATCAGCATAAATGGTATAATCCATTTCCAAAATTTAAATTTTCAGAACGCCCGGATGCTGCAGCAGCGGCGATTTTGGAGGGGAATATTGTTATTTTGGTGGATAATTCTCCGGCAGCGATGATAGTACCGACTTCTGTATTTGATATTATTGAGGATGCAGACGATTACTATTTTCCACCGATTACAGGGACATATTTGCGGCTTTCCAGATTTGCTATTGATATGGCAGCAGTCTTTTTTACACCAACTTTTTTGCTATTGATGCAAAGACCGGAGTGGATTCCCAAAGGACTAGAGTTTATACAGATAACCGATGCTATTAATGTACCGATTTTGTGGCAGTTTCTGATATTGGAATTTGCGATTGATGGTATGCGTTTGGCGTCGCTGAATACACCGAGTATGTTAAGTACACCGTTAAGTGTGGTTGCCGGTATTGTACTTGGAGATTTTACGGTTAGCTCCGGTTGGTTTAATTCAGAAATCATGCTATATATGGCATTTGTGGCGATTGCCAATTATACGCAGTCAAGTTTTGAACTTGGCTATGCACTGAAATTTATGCGTGTGCTTACACTTGTTTTAACCGGTTACCTGGGAGTTTTTGGATATCTGCTAGGACTTTTAATAACAGGACTTGCAATTGTGCGAAATAAAACGATTGCGAATAAAAGTTATATTTACCCGCTTATTCCATTTGATGGGAAACAACTATTACGACGGTTTTTCCGGGTCAGTCTGCCGCGGGCAGAGGAGGATAGTCGTTATAAATAGAAGAAGGCTTGTCTTCCGTGCGATATGGAATCTATACAAGAGTGCAGCCTTTTAATACAAAGACAAAATAGATAAAGGGTTAGGTTGGAGGTACTGTTTTTTTATGATGCAGGATAAAGAACGATTTTTAGCTGCCTGTGATAAGATTTGCGGGCAGGAGCGCGAAAAAGCGGGTATAGGCACCTTGAGTGAAAAAACGGTGCATGCGGTTTTAAAGGAATATCTGGAACCGCGCGAAGAATGTCAGGAACAAAAGGTCGGCAGTTTTTACGCCGACATACATAATGAAAATGGAATCATGGAAATACAAACACGAAGTTTTCGCAATTTACGAAAGAAGCTTGCGTATTTCTTGAAAATAGAAAAGGTAACTATCGTGTATCCTATCCCCTATACCAAATGGGTGTGGTGGCTGAATGAGGAAACCGGTGAACTGACTGGCGGACGGAAGTCTCCGAAAAAAGGGACACCATATCTAATTTTATATGAGCTTTATCAGATTATGGATTTTTTGCAGGAGCCGAATTTAAAGCTTCGGCTGGTATTTATGGATATGGAAGAGATAAAGCTTTTAAATGGATGTAGCTATAATAAAAAAAGAGGTGCTCATCGCTATGACCGAATACCAAAGGCATTGGTGGAAGAGATAGAGATAACAGGGATTAAAGATTATGTGAAGTTAATTCCGGAGAGCCTTTTGGGAGAATTTACGGTAAAGGATTTTAAAAAGGCGGCAAAGCTTTCAGACTCTGCCGCTGCAAAAGGTATTTATGTACTTATGAAGGTTGGTGTGATTGAACGAATTGGAAAAAAAGGCAGAGCCTATTTGTACCAACGTAAGGAGAGTATTACAGAGTCCTGATGGCAGCTTCCAGCTGTGTCAGGGCTTTTTCCAGGATGGAACGTGGGCAGGCAATATTAATTCGCTGGAAAGAGGCGCCTTCTTTGCCGAACATGCTACCACCGTCCAGCCAGAGCTTTGCCTTTTGACCGAAAAAGGTATTTAACTCTTTGCCGCTAAGACCAAGACCGGAGCAGTCCAGCCAGACAAGGTAAGTACCTTGTGGTTCCACGAGCTTAATCTGTGGAAGGCGTTCGGAGAGAAAGCTTCGGATGAGGTCTAAATTGCCTTCTAAATAAAGTAAAAGCTCTTTGAGCCAGTCTTCGCCATAGGTATAGGCTGCCTGACAGGCTAACAGACCGGCACGGTTAAGCTCAATAACGCCCATACGATTTAATTCTGCCTGAAATTTATCCCGTAAAAGTTTATTTGGAATAAAAATATTGGATGCCTGCAGACCGGCAAGATTAAAGGTTTTGCTCGGTGCTGTACACAGTACCAGTGTGTCTAAAAATTCCTCTCCCAGGGTAGGAAACAGGGTATGTGTAACGCCGGAATAAGTAAAATCACAGTGAATTTCATCAGCAACCACGATAACATTATGCTTTTTGCAGATTTGTGCCATTGTAAGCAGTTCATCCTTTGTCCATACTCTTCCAACCGGGTTATGCGGACTACAAAGGATAAACATTTTTACAGCATTTTCTTGTATTTTTCGTTCAAAATCTATGAAATCAATCGAGTAGGTTCCATTTTCATATGTAAGAGGATTGTTGACAAGCGTGCGGTTATTGGCTTTTACCATCTGGGAAAAAGGATAGTAAACCGGACGTTGGATCAGGATGGCATCCCCTTCGTTTGTTAAAGCACGGATAGCTGTGCCAATGGCAAAAACAACACCGGGGGTCTTTTTTAACCATTCTTTTTTTGCATCCCAATGAAAATGCGTAAGAAACCAATGATGTACGGCATCGAAATATTCTTCGTTATTGTCGGAATAGCCAAAAATTCCGTGATCAGCCATCTCGTGCAAAGCCTTTTGAATATCCGGAGCAACGGGAAAATCCATATCGGCTACCCAAAGAGGTAAAACATCATCTGGCAGTCCAAAGCTTTCCGGATGGTCATATTTAATGGAGCTGGTATGATAACGGTTTACAATCTGGTCAAAGGAATATTGCATGACTAAAACCTCTCTTTCGTTGTGTATTAAAATTATAGTAATTGTACTGGGAAAAGGGAAGAAAGTCAACTAAGGGATGGCTTGCACTTGCCCCCAAAATGCAATATAATGACAAGTACAAAGAGCAAGAAATTAAAAGGATTGGAGGCGGTAAATACTGTGGAACTGGATGAAATTTTAGATGCATCAATTCAGGTAAGCTATGAGCTTTTACGAAATGGTGCGGAAATTTACCGCGTGGAACAGAGTATTGTATATATTTGTGA
>JAILPF010000147.1 GCA_024699575.1 Acetatifactor sp.
ATTTTATGCAGATTTAACTGGATAATAGGCAGATAGTATGGCATATATAGATACTACAACAAGAAGGGAGGTCAGGTGATGCAGGTCATTATCAGAGAAGCAAAGCTCACTGAAACTGAAAAAATTCGGGTATGTGCGTACTGCCGGGTGTCCACAGATGCGGATGAACAGGAGAACTCTTTAGAGAATCAAATACGGCATTATGAAGACGAGATTACTGCTAATCCCGAATATGACTTCATTGGGGTGTATCACGATTATGCCATTTCCGGATTCAAAGAGAATCGCTCAGGATTTCAGGCTATGATGCAGGATGCGAGGGACGGGAAAATTGATTTGATTCTGACAAAATCCGTGTCAAGGTTTGCGAGAAACACAGCAGTGCTACTAAAAGCTGTTCGGGAATTGAAAACTCTAAATGTTGGCGTGCTGTTTGAACTGCAAAATATTAATACACTTTCAGGGGAAGGCGAATTGATGCTGTCTGTGATTGCTACCTTTGCTCAGGCAGAGAGTGAAAGCGCAAGTGTCGGAGCAAAAATGGTGTACCGAAGAAAGTACGAAGCCGGGATTCCAGTTCAGTACTTAGAGAGGTCATTCGGATATACGAAAGATGTAGATGGCAAGTATGTCCCCAAAGTGGAAGAGGCTAAATGGGTGAAGAAAATATACCAGATGGTAGCAGACGGATATACTCCGGCAGCAATCAGACGATACTTGAATAGTGAAAACGTGAAAACGGTGGATGGTGCACAATGGTGCGACTCCACCGTTTTTCGTATCTTAGAGAATGAGATTTACAAGGGCGACTATATCATGCATAAGCATTATGTGAATGAAGAAAGAAAACTGGTGCGGAATCTGGGAGAAGAGGATGCATGGTACATCGAACATGACCACAAAGCAATTGTGAGTAGAAAGTTGTGGCAGAAAGTTGTGGCAGAAAGCCCAGGATCGAATCTCTGAGAAAAGAAGTTATTTGGCGGAGGGGTATTTCATTGCAGAGTTTACTGAAGAAAACTACTCCTATATGGGGCATGTGTTCTGTGGCAAATGTGGATATCCTTTGTATCACAGAATCTACAGCAATGGCAATCGGCTTTCATGGGATTGCAGTGAGGTGAAACGGTATGGGAATAACTTCTGCAAAGGAGTGAACATCCCAGATGGAATATCACAGAAGATGTTTACATCATGGAACATCCGAATGAAATGGGGAAAAGGGAGTATTCCTTTTTAAAGGAAAGAAGTTGGAAAAGATGCCATAAGAAAAAGGTGTATCGGCCGGATATTCCGAAGTTAGACATTTCAAATTATCCATATCTGAAAAAAATATATTGTGCACGGTGCGGGGAACGCTTGGTTCGGTATGTGTCCAAGGGTGATAAAGTCTTTTGGATTTGCAATGGTCAGAAACGAAAAGGCTCGGTGTTCTGCAAAGGAATCCGTGTACCGGATGAAGAGATAAAGAAGATGGAATTTGATACGGAAAAAATAATATTATGGAAAGGGTGAAGAAGAATGGAAAGAAATGTTACAGTCATTCCGGCGAGAAGCCGGATGGAACTGCACCGGACCAAAGTTGAGACCAAGAAAATCAGGGTTGCAGCTTACTGCCGTTTGTCAACAGATAACGAGGATCAGGTGCATAGTTTTAATGCGCAGGTGAGCTACTATACGGATTATATAGAAAAGCATGAACAGTATGAACTGGCTGGAATTTACGCTGATGAAGGAATTTCAGGGACGAATGTCAAAAAACGTGAACAATTTAAGAGAATGATTCGGGATTGTGAACAAGGACTCATTGACCTTGTTATCACAAAATCCATCAGCCGATTTGCAAGGAACACGCAGGACTGTCTCGAGTATTCCAGAAAATTCAAGAATTTAGGTATTGGAATTATCTTCGAAAAAGAACACATAAATACCATGGATTCCACCGGGGAATTGCTTTTTACCATTCTTTCCTCACTGGCTCAGGATGAGTCGAGGAACATATCCGAAAACTGTAAATGAGGAATTCGGACGAATTTCAAAAATGGAAAAGTGAACATCTGCCCTTCCACATTCCTCGGTATGATACGGATGATGATGGGAAGATTGTGATAAATGAACGGGAAGCCAAGATTGTAAAACGAATTTATAATGAATTCCTTTGGGGGATTAACCCTCAGCAGATAGCAAAAGGTTTAGAGGATAAGGGGGTGGAAGGTTGCCAAGGAAAAACAAAGTGGTATGCTTCAACAATTCTGGGGATTCTGAAAAATGAAAAACACATGGGAGATGCCCTCCTACAGAAATATTATATATCGGATTTCCTGACTAAGAAACTTGTGAAGAATAAAGGGGAAATCACGCAATATTATGTGAAAGGTAGTCATAAAGGAATCATTGATAGGGAAACATGGGAAGCAGTGCAGGAGGAACTGGAACGACGGGAGAGATTCAAAACAGAGCATGATTTGAGCAGTTATTCCTACGGAACAGAATACAACCCATTTACCCATAGAATTTTCTATGGAAAATGTGGGAAACCATACAATCATCACTGTTGGAAGAAAAGAGGAATTGCTCAATGGCAATGCAAAGATCGAACCGTAAAAGGTAGCAGATACTGTATGAACGATACAGTAAATCAGAGTGATTTAGAGGAAACATTCATAAGGGCGGTGAATAATATCATTCAATCCCGTGAAGTATACCTATCAAGATGGAAGAATATGATTGAAAACGGGACAGCCCTAGAAAAACTACGGGCCAGACAGATGATTGAAATAACGGGACAACCAGAACTGAAGATTTTTCTTCCGGAACTGGCGCAACTCATTTTGCTTGAGATGACTGTATACGGAACCAGAGAGTTCGAATTCATGTTAATGGATAGAAGCAAGATTGGAATACAGATAGGCTAGAATGTCGAAGGGGAAGCACATGGAGTTTGAGTGCTCCCCCAAGAGGGAGTGGATTCCTTCTTTACTGGTTGGTATAATAATAGTCAGATTTATCACAGAAATTTAAAAATTATAAGGATAATTAGCGGAAAGCGAAGTAGCGGATTGTCCATAATTATTAATATTTTGCACCTTGGCAAATAATACGAAAGATTATAAAAAGAGTTGAGAATATAGCGTGTTTACGTTATAATTGTTTGTGGGGAATGTGAACTATAAGAATTCTTAATAAT
>JAILPF010000064.1 GCA_024699575.1 Acetatifactor sp.
AGTGTTGACGGAATGAAGATAGCTATGATCACAGATTATGGTGATATCACAGATCAGTCATTTAATCAGACAACATATGAAGCTTGTAAGGCATTTGCAGATGCAACTGATGGTGCAGACTTTACTTATTACAAACCTGAAGGTGATAGTACAGCAGAACGTGTTGCCATGATCGATAAGGCAGTTGCTGACGGTTATGACATTCTTGTTATGCCGGGTTATGCATTTGGTGAAGCAATCAAAGAGACAGCAGATATGTATCCGGATGTTAAATTCGTAGCTCTTGATGTGTCAGAGTATGATTTTGAGGGTGATGAGTCTGATTTCAACGGCTCATACAAGGATAACGTATTTTCGGCAGTATATCAGGAAGAGCTTCCGGGATATATGGCCGGTTATGCAGCAGTTAAGCTTGGGTATACAAAGCTTGGTTTCCTCGGTGGTATGGCAGTTCCTGCGGTTATCCGTTATGGTTACGGTTTTGTACAGGGTGCAGACGCTGCAGCAGCAGAGGATGATGTTGACGTAGAGATTAACTATGCATACGGTAACCAGTTCTATGGTGATGCTGATATCACAGCAGCTATGGATACATGGTATGCAGGTGGTACAGAAGTTGTATTTGCGTGTGGTGGTGGTATTTTCACTTCAGCAGGTGAGGCCGCTTCTAAGGTACAGGGACATGTAATTGGTGTTGACGTTGATCAGAAGGCAACTATCGATGGCGCTGATTATGGTTTTGATGGAATGACTGTTACTTCTGCAACAAAGGGTCTTGCTGCAACAGTTAACACACTTCTTACAGCTATCAAGGATGGAAAGTGGAGCGATTATGCAGGAAAGATTGAGAACCTTGGTCTTGTATCTGACTCTGATATGTCAGCTAACTATGTAGGACTTGCAGATTCAACAAGCTGGTCTGATACATTTACCGAGGATGACTATAAGGCTCTTGTAGCTAAGATGGTAAATGGTGAAATCAAAGTCAGCAATGACAGTGAGGCACCGGAACCTACTGCTACAAAAGCAACAATTAATTTCCAGGGTAACATCAAATAACATGATGGCAATGTAGTCGTGATTACTAAAAAACAGACTGGGGACATGAAAATGTCCTCAGTTTTTTTCTTTATTATTTTGTGAAAATGAAGTATAATACATATAATTGAGTATGTTCAATAATAACAAAGGAGGAGGAAACACATTTGGAAGAGAAATATGCAATAGAAATGCGGAATATAACCAAACGGTTTCCGGGTATTGTGGCAAATGATAATATCACTTTGCAGCTAAAAAAAGGTGAGATACATGCACTGTTAGGGGAGAATGGTGCAGGCAAATCAACATTGATGAGTGTGCTGTTCGGATTATATCAGCCTGAAGAGGGAAGTATTTACAAGGACGGTAAAGAGGTCAAGATCAACAATCCCAATGATGCCAATGACTTAGGAATCGGTATGGTTCATCAGCATTTTAAACTGGTGCAGTGTTTTTCTGTATTAGATAATATTATTTTAGGTGTGGAGACTACTAAGAATGGTATTCTTCAAAAACAACAGGCGAGAGAAAGGGTTTTAGAACTTTCGGAAAAGTATGGATTGAAGGTTGATCCTGATGCGATTATTGAGGATATTACGGTAGGAATGCAACAGCGTACCGAAATATTAAAGATGTTGTATCGTGAAAATGAAATTCTTATATTTGATGAACCGACAGCGGTTCTTACACCGAGTGAGATATCAGACCTTATGGAGATTATGAAAGGATTGGCTGCAGAGGGAAAATCCATCTTGTTCATATCTCATAAACTAAATGAGATAATGTCGGTGGCAGACCGTTGCAGTGTGTTAAGAAGAGGCAGGTATATCGGTACGGTTGATGTTAAGAATACCACAAAGGAAGAGCTTTCTAAGATGATGGTAGGTCGTGATGTGCAATTTGAAGTTGCAAAGAAACCGGCTGAGCCGAAGGATGTTATTTTGGATGTGGAGCATATGACGGTGGCATCTAATCTGCATCACAATAATGCGGTTAAGGATGTTTCGTTTAAGGTGCGCGCCGGTGAGATAGTTTGTATAGCAGGTATTGACGGTAATGGTCAGACTGAGCTTGTATACGGCTTGTCAGGATTAGAGCCGCTGGTGTCAGGTAAAATCACACTTTTAGGAAAGGATATTTCTAAAGCGTCTATTCGTGAGCGTTCCACAAGCGGTTTGAGTCACATTCCTGAGGATCGCCATAAACACGGACTGGTACTTGACTATTCGCTTGGGTACAATATGGTACTGCAACGCTATTTTGAACCGGAGTTTTCGTCACATGGTTTTTTGAAGAAGAAGGAAATTATGGACTATGCTGACAAATTGATCGAGCAATATGATGTTCGAAGCGGTCAGGGTGCGATTACTAAGGCGAGAAGTATGTCGGGTGGTAATCAGCAGAAGGCAATAATCGCAAGAGAACTGGATAAGAATCCGGATCTTTTGATTGCGGTTCAACCTACTCGCGGACTTGATGTTGGTGCTATTGAATATATTCACAGCAGACTGGTGGCACATAGAGATGCCGGACATGCGGTTCTTTTGGTTTCCTTGGAACTTGAGGAAGTATTGTCTGTGTCAGATAGAATTTTGGTGATGTATGAAGGTGAGATTGTGGGAGAGTTTGATCCAAAGACCACAACCCGTGAAGAACTTGGTATGTATATGTCCGGTGCAAAGAGAATGGAGGTGGCAGGGTGAAATCGGAAAAGAAAAGTTTTTTTAATATACCGGCAGTGCAGACAATTCTTGCATCTGTTCTCTGTATTGTTGTAGGACTTTTGGTTGGATATATAGTTTTATTGGCAATCAATTCGAAGGGGGCTAATGAAGCTATTGTGACACTGCTCAAAAATTATCTGATCTACCCCAGTACTCCGGCAAAGATGAAGTATCTGGGTAACACGCTGGTAAAGACAGCACCTTTACTTATGTGTGCTCTGTCGATTCAGTTCTGTTATAAGACCGGTCTTTTTAATATCGGTGCAGCGGGACAGTATGTAGCGGGTGCAGGTGCATGTCTGTTCTGCGCATTACAGTTAAAGCTTCCCTGGATAGCATGTCTTATAGCAGCTGCTATAGCAGGCGCTTTGTTTGGAAGTGTTGTTGGGCTTTTAAAGGCATATGCCAATGTTAATGAGGTTATATCGGGTATCATGCTTAATTGGATTGGATTATATATTGTTAATATGATGTTAAATGGTGTCAAGGAAACAGCAAGTCCATATACTGTAACTCTTGCTTCTGCCAATAAAGCAGCACTTTTACCCACGCTTGGTCTGGAAAAGATGTTTTCTAACAATACCTATGTTACTATAGCAATTCCATTGTCGGTTTTGTTTGCTGTTCTTATATGGGTGATTCTCAATAAGACTGTTTTTGGTTATGAATTGCAGGCTACAGGATTCAATAAGGATGCAGCTCGTTACAGCGGTATGAAGGAGAAGAAAAATATTATTCTTACATTGGTGATAGGTGGAGCTTTGGCAGGTATCGGAGCAGCTTTCTTATATCTTACGGGATATGAAAAGTGGTCGGTTACACAGACATCAGTTCCCGGCATGGGATTTAACGGTA
>JAILPF010000170.1 GCA_024699575.1 Acetatifactor sp.
GGAAAAGAATGAAAGAATCAGCAGAGAGCATGAGAAAGCTGCGAAGGCTGATACAGAATACTTAAAGCAGTACAATGAAAAGATGTCCGCGTTAAGACAGAAGTATGAGAAGGAAATCTCCGGAAATATTTCTGATGAAACTGTGAAGAGAAATGAGATTCTTGCAAAGGAAATCTATCTCTCAGTTGGACGTTATGCATTCAGCAAACGTGTGAAGCTGATTAAAGGCTTGCGTGAAGCACTGAAGAAGGCAATGCAGCTTGGTGTTGATTTGAGTAATGAGCAGGAGAGAAATGCTGTATTTGATACAGTTGCTTTCCGCGTAAAATATTTGGATGAAACTGCAGAAAAGCTTCATGGAACCTGTATTTTGAACCTTGCAAATGTGAAGTACGGCAAGGACTGGTCACAGATTCGCGGTAAGAGAATTGCTACTGTTTTCCAGGATCCCATGACTTCACTGAACCCGATTATTACAATTGGTAAGCAGATTACGTCCATTATTATGAAGCATCAGAATTGTTCTGAAGCAGAGGCAAGAGTGCGTGCTCTTGAACTGATGGATAAGGTTGGGATTCCCCATCCGGAGAAGAGATTTGATGATTATCCGTTCCAGTATTCCGGTGGTATGAGACAGCGTATTGTAATTGCGATTGCTTTGTCCTGCCAGCCTAAGATTTTGATTTGTGATGAGCCTACGACAGCACTTGACGTTACCATTCAGGCACAGATTCTGAATCTGTTAAAGGATTTGCAGAAGGAGTTTAATTACACAATCGTATTTATTACCCACGACTTGGGTGTTGTTGCCAATATCGCAGACAGAGTAGCAGTATTGTATGCAGGCCAGATTGTGGAGCTTGCAAATGTTGAGGAACTGTTCTATGATCCCAGACATCCTTATACCTGGGCTTTGCTTTCTTCCCTTCCTCAGCTTGCGCAGAGAAACACCAAACTGTATTCCATCACAGGTACACCGCCTTCTTTGTACAATAGTATTGTGGGTGATGCATTTGCCCCCAGAAATCCTTACTGTATGAAGATTGATACATTGGCTGAACCACCCATGTTCCAGGTGTCAGAAACCCATTTTGCCAAGACCTGGTTGTTGGAGCCCAATGCGCCTAAGACAGAGAAACCTGAGATTATTCAGGACATCCATGAGAAACTGGTCAAGGCGTTTAACATTTAGGATAATTGATAGGAGATTTGGAGCGTGTCTAAGTCAAGTAATGAAAAAGAGGTTTATGCGACATCTTTACCGGAGCATGGACCGATAGATGAAAATGGTAAAGAAATATTATTGTCAGTCAAAAATGTTGACATTACATTCGGTAAGGGTGAGAATGCTGTAAGGGCAGTAAAAAATGCTTCCTTTGATATTTACAAGGGTGAAACTTTCTCACTGGTTGGTGAGTCCGGTTCAGGTAAGACCACAATCGGACGTGCGGTAATCCGTGTAAACCCTTGCGCATCCGGAGAAATCCAGTATAAGGGTGTTCGCATTTCCGGTAAAATTTCCAAGAAGCTTGACCGTGAAGTCATCAGAAACATTCAGATGGTTTTTCAGGACCCTGCAGCTTCCTTGAATGAGAGAGCTACTGTAGATTACATCATTTCAGAAGGTCTGTATAACTTCCACCTCTATGAAAATGAGGCTGACCGTGTTCGCAAGGTGGAGAAGATTATCAATCAGGTTGGCCTTTTGCCGGAACATCTTACCCGTTATCCTCATGAGTTCTCCGGTGGACAGCGTCAGAGAATCGGTCTGGCCCGAGCTATGGTTATGGAGCCTGAGCTGGTAGTAGCGGATGAACCTATTTCCGCATTGGATGTTTCCATTCGTGCGCAGGTATTGAATCTGCTGAAAAAATTTCAGAGAGAAAAAAATCTTACGTATCTTTTTATTGCACATGATCTTTCTATCGTGCGATTTATTTCAGACCGTATCGGTGTTATCTATAAGGGTAACATTGTTGAGGTCGCAGATGCAGAAGAATTGTTTGATTTCCCGCTGCATCCTTACACCCATTCTCTGATTTCTGCGATTCCGATTCCGGATCCGCAGCTTGAGAAAACTAAGGTTTTATATACCTATGATCCTTCGATTCATGATTATAGTGTGGACAAACCTGAATTTGTGTGCATCGGTCATGATCACTGGGTTTATGGTAACAAGAAAGAGATTGAAGAATATAAAGCAATCCGTGAAAAAGGTGAGCCGGTAAAATCCATTACCATTCTTGCACCGGGCGAGAAGAGAGAAGAAATGTCTCATGATGTTGTTCATACTGCAGAGGAGGATGAATTCCTGCAGACGCCTCTGCATGATACCGGAAGCTTCTGGTATGTATTTTTGTCCTTTATTCTTCCGGTTCTTGGAATTATTGCGGCATTGGTGTTCAAACACTTTAGATTTTTCCGCAATTACAAAGCCTGCAAGAAAGGGGCAATCCGTGGATTCATTTTCCTGGGGGCTTTGATTCTGCTATTGTTGTTGTTAATAGTTTTGGCGGTGATTTAATTGGGACGTACTGCAAGAGATAACAGAGATACTTTTCGGGTAAAGCCGGTTGAAAAAATTGAGCTTTCGGAAAAGCATATTAAATTCAGATTTATATTGGTTATATTATTTGCGATAATCGGTATAGGCCTTTTGGTTTATACCGCATTTTCGCATTTAGCGGTTCATTCCGGCTGGGAGACGATTGCTGTCAGTTCTTCTGCTGAAATGAATTGCAGTAAAGATTTTGTGTTTCAATATCACCTGGGAGTGAGTGGTGTATCACCCACTGTCGAAAAAAAGACATTAGTTACTGCTTACACTGCAGCGACGGTGAAAGCATATCAGCTTTTTAACAATGATGCAGCGTTTTCGGATGTGCGAAATGTTTTTTATTTAAATCATCATCCCAATGAAATTGTTACAGTGGATGAAGTACTTTATCATGCATTTGAACAATTAGATGAAGCAGGGAATCGATTGATTTATTTAAGCCCTCTGTATGGACAATATGATAATCTTTTTACCAGTCAAAACGATACGGAAGCGTTTCAGTTTGACCCATATCTCAACGAAGAACTTGCATTATGGTTTGGGGAGATTGCAGATTTTGCAAAGAATCCTGAAGATGTGGAGATTCGATTGTTGGGAGACAATCAGGTTGAACTCTTTGTCTCAGAAAGATATCTTGATTATGCGAAAGATTATATGATGGAATCATTTATTGATTTTTATTGGATGAAGAATGCTTTTATCATTGACTATCTTGCGCAAGAGCTTTCTGCTCAAGGCTTTTTATATGGTAATCTTTCCAGTTATGATGGATTTACCAGGAATATGGAACCGGACGGTGAAGAATATGCTTTTCATCTGTATGACAGATGGGACAATACGGTGTACACTGCAGCTACAATGAATTATAACGGAAGAAAGAGTATCGTTTACCTGCGGGATTATCCGATGAACAGCGTTGACAGTTGGCATTATTATGAAGCTGCGGACGGAAGAATCAGTTTCCCGTATGTGGATATTGCAGACGGATTTGACAGATGTTCTCTGCATAATATTGTTGGTTATTCTGTGGATGCCGGGTGCAGTGAGATACTGATGAAACTGATTCCTCTTTATGTAACGGAGAAGTTTGATGCTGATGCCGCATTGCAATTGTGTACAGATAATATTTTTGTCGTATATTTTGAACAGGGAGAACTCTGTTACACTGACAAGGATTTAAGACTTACAGATTTAGATAACTTATATAAGGAAAGGAAATGTGTAAAATGAAATTTTCAGAAATGCCCTATGTACGTGTGGATGAAGAGAAAACAAAAGATGCGTTTGAACAGTTAATTGCAAGAAG
>JAILPF010000172.1 GCA_024699575.1 Acetatifactor sp.
TTTCTTGCAATCTCCTTTAGTCGAAAAAAATTATGAACACTGATGCTCATATAATAGACATCTTCATCCCGTTGAATATCCCAAAGAAGAATTCCCTTATTGCTACATAAATTCAAAAAACGCTCCGGAGAAAATCCCCAGACCCTAATTCGCAGAAATCCTCGCAGATATTTTAATAATTGAATCATACTGTCCTCCGGCTACAAGCTGTTAATGTCAATGAAAATGAACAGAACTTATATTTCCGCTTATCTTCATATCTTCATTCGTATAGTAATCAATCGACAGACTTTCTCCTTCAAAAGAGACCTGACAAGTTTTCGCTTGCAGTAATATCAGCTGATTGGTATACTCCAGTATCCCTTTATAATTTTCTATCCACGCTTCTCGATTTCCTGTTAATGTAACTTTTAAATCTCCGAGGCAAACATCCTTCGGAAGCTGCAATGATTTCACAAGATTTGTTTTCATGCTAACAATATATTGCAGCATATGTTAAATAATTACTCAATAATTGTTTTAATCAGCTTTGATTTTGCCGGTTTTCGATCGGAGAAAAAATATGCATCCAAAAACCTGCGTTTGGCTGCCTCTGCCTTCTCTCTGTCGTTCGCATGAATATACGCAAGTGTTTCGCCCTTTCTCACGTAATCTCCAACTTTCTTTTTTAGGATAATCCCGACAGAAAGATCAATTTCACTCTCCTTAGTCTCACGACCACCCCCCAGTATCAGGGAACAGATACCTATTTCATCACATACAATATAACTGATATATCCATCATATTCAGACAAAACAGGCTCGATTATATTTGCCTTCGGTAATAAATCAGGATTGTAAACAGCACTTGCATCTCCATTTTGTGCTTCCACAAACTCAGCAAGCTTCTTTAATGCACTTTTATCGTCAATCACTTTCTGCAGCTTTTCTCTGGCTTCTTTCTCATTCTCACAGATTCTTCCGGCTAAGAGCATTCTGCTTCCCAAAGTAAGACATAACTCTACAAAGTCAGCAGGTCCATTTCCGTTTAAAGTATCAATGGCCTCCCTCACCTCCAATGCATTTCCAACAGCAAACCCAAGAGGCTGATTCATGTCTGATACAACTGCAGCTGTATATTTTCCGGCGTTTTTTCCTATTTTTACCATTTCTTCAGCGAGTGCAACCGCATCCTTCTGACGCCTCATGAAAGCTCCTCTACCGGTTTTGACATCAAGCACGATTGCATCTGCACCTGCAGCAAGTTTCTTACTCATTATAGAGCTTGCAATCAGTGACATATTATCCACTGTTGCTGTAACATCTCTTAATGCATATAATTTTTTATCGGCAGGTGCCAAATCTGCTGTCTGGCCCATAATGGCAATACCCACGCGATTAACATTGGCAATAAACCGTTCACGTGTCAAAGCCGTCGTAAATCCCGGAAAACTTTCCAATTTATCAATGGTTCCACCGGTATGTCCCAAGCCACGTCCACTCATCTTGGCGACCGGTACTCCACAGGCAGCCACCATCGGTGTTAGTGCAAGTGATGTTTTATCACCAACGCCTCCGGTACTGTGTTTGTCCACCTTAATCCCATGAATAGCAGACAAATCCAGCATCTCTCCGCTGTGTGCCATCGCCATCGTAAGATAATGAGTTTCCGCTTCCGTCATTTTTCTGAAAAAAACAGCCATCATTAAAGCAGAAACCTGATAATCAGGGATTGTACCTTTCGTATAACCATCGATAAAATAATCAATCTCCGCCTTTGACAGTTCCTCTCCATTTCTTTTTTTCATAATGACATCATACATTCTCATGCGGATTCCCCCATTCTTTTTAATCACTTCATATATGTCTTTGCGCTTTTACAAATATCTTTCAGACAACATTTTTCACAATATGGTGTTGTCCTGGCCGTACATACCGCTCTTCCATGATCCACAAGACGATGACAGAAATCATTTCCCTCTTCCTGGGGAATAAGCTTCCAGAGTTCTTTTTCAACCTTTCCCGGCTCCTTAATATTATCTACCAGCCCAATGCGATTCACAAGACGAATACAGTGTGTATCAGTGACAATTGCCGGTTTACCAAAAACATCGCCCAAAATCAGATTTGCACTCTTTCTGCCAACACCCGGAAGAGACAACAATTTTTCCATGGAATCCGGTACTTTTCCATCGAATTCGTCACGAAGCATATTCATACACGCATGAATATCTTTTGCTTTACTTTTTCCCAAACCACAAGGACGTACAATCTCTTCAATTTCATCGGCAGAAGCATCTGCCAATGCGTTTACTGTCGGGAATTTTTGATACAAATCCTCCACAACTACATTCACACGTGCATCCGTACACTGAGCCGCAAGCCTGACACTCACAAGCAATTTCCATGCCTGATCGTAATCCAAAGTACAATTAGTCTTAGGATATTCTTTTTTTAATCGCTCTATTACTTCCAGTGCTCTTTGTTTCTTCGTCATGGTACATTCCTTTACTTATGATACGGTTCGTGATTCATAATACGAAAAGCTCTGTAAATCTGTTCACTTAGAATCACCCTCATTAATTGATGCGGAAAAGTCATCTTCGAAAAACTCAATGAATAATCAGCACGTTTTGAAACTGATTCATGCAAGCCAAGTGATCCACCAATCACAAAACAGATATGACTCTTTCCATTGGTCATTGCATGTTCTATCCAATTAGCAAATTGTACACTCGGCATTTCTTTTCCAAGAATCTCAAGAGTACAAACAAATGAATCCTGAGGAAGTTTTGCAAGAATACGCATTGCTTCTTTTTCCTTTATCTGCTTTTCCTGTGTTACAGAAGCTCCATCCGGGGTCTGCTCATCGGCAACCTCCAGGATTTCAAACCTGCAATATCTTCCAAGTCTTTTTTGATATTCCGCAATTGCGTCTCTATAAAATTTCTCTTTTATTTTTCCAACACATACTATCGTTATTTTCATATTTTTATTTATCAGTTCCGCCAAAAAGATCA
>JAILPF010000067.1 GCA_024699575.1 Acetatifactor sp.
GCAATAATAACACCGTAGGATTTATTTTTGCTCTCTTCCACATTGTTAAGCCAATCCACATTGGAACTGATACCTGTGACAGTCACCATGCTTTTATTTAACTGCTCAGCAAACAGTTCAAGAGAATAATAAATCTGGCGATAATTGTCTTTATCCACCGTAACATTGTCCAAGATTTCACTGATCTGATTCTTATCCAGAATGTAGGTGTCCGTGTTTTCCGTCTGCTGCCCGACTGCCTGACTTTCAGACAACATATTGTCTGTAAGCATTTCCTCCGGGCTCATTTCTTCCGAGTCCTCCGGGAATACAATGACCTCCGGCTCATCCTTTTCATACAGCCAATTACTGATTAACGGTTCCAGCACCAAAAAAGTGATACATGCAATCAATCCGAAAATTACAGCCATTGACGCAGAGATAACAGTGCGTCTCACCAATTTTTTCTTATTTACCGGTCTTTCCTTCATTCGCTCAATCACAAATTCATTTTGTTTATTCTGTTCTGACTCTGACATATACTTTTCCTTTCAAAGCTTATGGCAAGTATCATGTAAAGTATATCCGATTGCCCGCAAAATGTAAAGATTACTACTGTCTTTGCAAAAGCTGTCTATCTTATGTTATAATCAGAAAAGATAAGCTTATGACGGAGAATAATCATTATGAATCAAAAAGTTTTAAAAACCTTGGAGTATACAAAAATCATCGAAATACTTGTGGATAAGGCAGACTCAGAACCGGGCAAAAAAATGTGCCGTGAACTGATTCCCGATACTGATATCAACGCCATCCGCCAGGCACAGACACAGACGAAAGACGCTTTAACCAGACTTTTTCAGAAGGGAAGCACATCCTTTGGAAATAACAGGGATTTAGGATTTTCCATTAAATCTCTGGAGATTGGCAGCGCTCTTTCCATGATTGAACTTTTAAAGATTGCCACTTTTCTGGATAATGTCTCCCGCATCAAGACTTACGGAAAAAGAGACAGAGAAGATACTCCCGGTGATTCCCTGGATGAATTATTTGAGCAGTTAACTCCTCTTACTCAATTGGCCAATGAAATCACCCGCTGCATCTTGTCCGAGGAAGAGATGGCAGATGATGCCAGCCCAAAATTAAAAAGCATTCGTCGTCAGATGGTAATCACCAATGAAAAAATACACAATCAGTTGAATTCCATGCTGAACGGCTCCTACCGTACCTACTTACAGGATGCGGTAATTACCATGCGTAATAACAGATATTGTATTCCTGTCAAATCAGAATATAAATCTCAGGTTACCGGTATGGTTCACGACCAGTCTGCGACAGGTTCCACCTTTTTCATTGAGCCTGCTGCCGTTGTCAGCTTGAATAATCAGCTGAAAGAATTGGATTTACAGGAAAAAGAGGAAATTGAAGTCATTCTGGCAGAGCTCAGCGCAAGAGCGTCCGAACACACAGAAGAACTTGCTCTCAACCAGAAAATTATGACAATGCTTGATTTTGTGTTTGCCAAGGCAAAACTTGCCATGGAGCAGAATGCTACAGAACCGCTGTTTAACCGCAAGCATATTATTAATATCCGCAAAGGAAGACATCCACTTTTAGACAAGAAGAAAGTGGTACCTATTGATATTCAGCTTGGTAAAGACTTTGACTTACTTATCATCACCGGTCCAAATACCGGCGGTAAAACGGTATCGTTGAAAACAGTAGGACTTCTCACTTTGATGGGTCAGGCCGGCCTGCATATTCCTGCCATGGATCGTTCAGAATTATCTATTTTTACGGAAGTATACGCTGATATCGGTGATGAGCAGAGTATTGAACAAAGTTTATCCACTTTCTCTTCCCACATGAAGACAATTGTCCACATTCTGGCACATGCAGACGAACATTCTCTGTGTCTCTTCGATGAGTTGGGAGCCGGAACCGATCCAACCGAAGGTGCCGCACTTGCCATTGCCATCTTAAATCATTTGCATGACAGAGGCATCCGCACCATGGCAACCACTCATTACAGTGAATTGAAAATCTACGCACTTTCCACCTCTTTTGTGGAAAATGCCTGCTGTGAATTCAGCGTGGAAACCCTCCAGCCTACCTACAGGCTTCTGATTGGTATCCCCGGAAAGAGTAATGCATTTGCCATTTCCTCCAAACTGGGATTACCGGACGAAATTATTGAAAATGCAAAAGAACAAATCAGCAAGGAAGACGAAAGCTTTGAAGATGTCATTTCCGATTTGGAGCAGAGCCGTGTCACCATTGAAAAAGAGAGACAGGAAATTGCCCAGTACAAGGAAAAAATCCGTACTCTTCAGGAACAGCTGCAGCATAAAAATGAGAAAATTGATCAGGCAAAAGATAAAATTCTCAGAGATGCCAATGAAAAAGCCCGGGCAATTTTGCAGGAGGCAAAGGAAGTTGCCGATGAAACTATCCGTGATTTCAATAAAGTAAACAGTGGAGCAGATATCAAAGATTTAGAGAAAAAACGCCAAAAGGTACGAGATAAAATCAATGAAAAAAATGATCGTCTTTCCCTGAAAAAAGAGGAAAAGAAAAGCTCTCCTCAAAAGACAATAGATCCTAAGAAGCTCAAAAAAGGTGACTCTGTTAAGGTCATCTCCATGAATATGAAGGGAATTGTTAGTACACTTCCGGATGCAAAAGGAAATCTCTTTGTACAGTGCGGAATTATGAGAATCCAGTCCAACATCAGAGACCTGGCACCCGTCCAGGAGGAGACCATAAGCACCCCTGCTCTTTCCCGTACCAACACAGGTAAGATAAAGATGTCCAAAAGCTTCTCTGTTTCTCCGGAAATCAATCTTTTGGGTCGCACCGTAGATGAGGCTATCTCAGAACTGGACAAATATCTGGATGATGCCTATCTGGCTCATCTTCCCAGCGTCCGCGTAGTACACGGTAAGGGAACCGGTGCTCTCAGAAACGCTGTCCACTCTCACTTAAAACGCTTGAAATACGTTCAGGACTTCCGTCTCGGAGAATTTGGAGAGGGCGATGCAGGTGTTACAATTGTGACATTTAAATAATTTTTATAACTGATAAAGGAGACAAACATGGTCAGCAAACAAAAAATTTTGATTGTGGATGATGACAATAATATTGCAGAGCTGATTTCTCTGTATCTCACAAAAGAATGTTTTGAAACATTGATTGTAAATGACGGAGAATCTGTCCTTCCATCCATCGATTCCTTTACACCGAATCTGATTTTACTGGACTTGATGCTTCCGGGCATAGACGGATATCAGGTATGTAGGGAGGTTCGTGCAAAATATTCCATTCCCATCATCATGCTCTCAGCAAAGGGAGAGGTTTTCGACAAGGTTCTAGGCTTAGAGCTTGGCGCTGATGATTATATGGAAAAGCCTTTTGATTCCAAGGAACTGGTTGCCCGTGTCAAGGCGGTGCTAAGACGATATAAGCCTACAGGCAATGTACCTGAAAATCCGAATGATAAGTGTGTTGAGTATCCGGATTTAACGATTAATCTCACCAATTATTCCGTTCTTTATAAAGGGCAGTCTGTCGACATGCCTCCGAAAGAGTTGGAATTACTGTATTTTTTGGCTTCCTCTCCCAATCATGTTTTTACCAGAGAACAGCTTTTGGACCAAATTTGGGGCTATGAATATATCGGTGATACCAGAACAGTTGATGTTCACATTAAGCGTTTGCGAGAGAAAATCAGTGACCATGCTAATTGGAAAATAACAACTATCTGGGGAATCGGATACAAGTTTGAGGTAAGAAATTAATTATGAAGAAAACTCTTTATCTGAAATTTTTGCTGGCATACTTTATTTTCGGTCTCTTTGGTTTTGTCATCATCACCACCTTTGCTCCCAGCATGACCAGAGACCATTTAATCAGAAACAAAGCCGAAAATCTTTACTCCGAGGCTACATTAATTGCCAATACTTATGCCGGCGGACTTTATAACAATGTGACCACTCTGGAAACTGTAAAAACACAGCTGGATTCACTTGCAGTTTATTTGAATTCTTATATCAGAATTATCAACCCTTCCGGGCGTCTTGTTTTGGATACCAACAGCCCTATCAATGTGGAGGAAGTTGTAATGATTGAGAACTTCGATCCTACTCAGAATAACGGTTCCTACTATATGGTTGATAATTTCTTTGGAAATTTTGATCAGAATGTACTGAGTGTTCTTGCTCCCATTACTTCAAACTATAAAGTAAAGGGATATGTGGTTATTCACAGTGATATGTCAGATATCGAGAAATCCTGTAACAGCTTGCTTAGTATATTTTATATTATCCTATTTATTCTGCTGTTATTATCATTGATTATTCTTTTCTTCTTTACTGAGATTGTTTATATTCCTCTGCGCAAAATTACTCATGCAACAGAAGAATATGCAGCCGGCAATATGCATTATGAATTTCAGGTAGACAGTGATGACGAGATTGGTTACCTCGCTGCTTCTTTGAATTATATGGCAAGTGAAATTGCCCGTTCCGAAGATGACCAGAAAAAATTCGTTGCAAATGTATCTCACGATTTCCGCTCTCCACTTACTTCTATACGTGGTTATTTGGAGGCAATGATTGATGGAACCATTCCCACGGAACTTCATGAAAAATATTTAAAGATTGTTCTGAATGAAACAGACCGCCTGACCAAACTTACCAACAGTCTTCTTGTTCTCAACAATTTAAATACGAAAGGCATGCTACTGGATAAGACGGATTTTGATATCAACCATGTGATTCGAGATACTGCAGCTACCTTTGAAGGGACCTGCAGAAAGAAAAATATAGCCATAGAGTTGATTCTGACGGGCGATGAAATGTACGTT
>JAILPF010000200.1 GCA_024699575.1 Acetatifactor sp.
TGGTCGCCATTTGGAAGAATACTTTTTGTTTAGCCAAACGATATAATTATCAACCAAGGACTTTTCATAGTAGTAATCATGAAAATAATTGCGACAATATTCACGTACTTCATCCTGTAACCCATGTGAATGCAAAAACGCAAAGAGTACAAAAATCCCTGCTCCAATTACCACGTTTGGACTAAGTCCATAAAGAATGAGAGCTATTAATGATAATACTATTAGAAATGAAAAAACAAAAAACATTATCGAATGAAATACAATTGAGCTCTTGCTACCAGTCGGGCCTCTGTTATATGACACTACATTCAACCTCTTTCTTGTAATTTTGACATTTTTCTCAATTCTTTACATTGCATGCCAGACTTCATCACAAATTCCTTGATTATTTTTCCCTGTAGCACGAAGTATTCCTTCCTGCTTCATTCCGGCCTCATCCATATCGAGTCCGGATTTGGGGTTTACATCATGACATGCCCCTATACGATTCAACCCTGCCTCATTAAACAGGTAAGCCATTACAGTCATTAAGGCTTCCGATAACGGACCCGTTTCCCTTAAGCTCCATTGCTCAGTTAAAATATCCGCCGTCTTCGTAGTGGGATACCCAGTCCGTAAGAAGCATTTTAGTTATCTCAACATTATTATGAACAGGCCAAGTCAGAAACCTGGTAACCTCTGGGTCCGATGCCCAGTTCTCATTCATATCATGTGCATTTTCAACTCGGAATCTTCTGAGTATCAGCCTGTCCTTTTCAATCGTCTTCGTTCCGATCTAATTCATCGCAATATTCCAATATACCTGCCCCGGCTAGCAAAATAAGCGAAACCTTCTGAAGTATCAATTGGTTCACCGGTCAAGGCCTGTGCCACCAACGCTAATACAAAGCAAACGGCATAACATAGATGCCTATCCTTTTCTTACTTAGGATGCTTTCCTCCTCGTGGATATGGATCTTTTTCTTTCCATATTATGCCTTCTTTCGTATGATAACGTTGCTTGCTACCCGATACAGTATGCTCTCGTGGCGACGCATGCGTTTCGGGATATTTCTTATCAGTGGTTTGAACATTTTCAATGCTTTTAGCAGATTGAGCTTGGCTATGACTGCCATCATTCTGAGATTTTGCGCCGTCATGACTATTCCCAATCGAAGAATAAAGTCCATTGGTTACACCATTAATTGCGCCATTAACTGCCCCTTCAACAATTGAAGTAATCATCTCCTGTTTATGATCTTTAAAATAATTTTTTGCAAATTCCGAGAATTCTGAAAGCCTCCGTACGATTTTATTGAAAATCCGTCCGCTTTCCTCGATTTTATCATCTTTATGCTCATGTGCCGCCTGCTGTCCAGCATACTTTTCATCAGATACACTGTCTGTTTTTAAACTGTCTGGTCCTGCTCTCCTTATCTCTTTTTCCTTTGAAATTATATCTCTTTTCACCAAATCGGAATCGCCTAACAATTCACTGCTTATGACAGGTTCACTAAGTTTTATCTCCTTACAAGGAATAATCGGACCTGTCCCAAACTCTATCCGCTCCTTAGTAATCGGATCATAATACCAGTTGGTTGGTTGCCAGCAAATGATATGAGCCTCCTTATGTTCCTCAGGGGATAGAAACTGGATATTATCCGGATTACCTTGTTCCTCAGGATATATTGATACACTTCGCATATGGTGTCCGCAAAACGGTTTTCCATTTTCATCGTATGCCTTTCCTTTATCGAGGATATCATGCTGTTGTTCCGGAGTCCAATCTCTGGTTCCTTTTCCTTCACTGACGCGCTTCTTTTCTTTTTTCCATGCCTCGTCGATAGCCTTGTTAGATTCCTTAGTTCTATTGGACATAGGCCTATTCTCCTATGCCAAGCATTTCATATAAATCATTCAGAAAAGCAAAAAAGTCTGTATACACCTCATCGTCTTCAATACGATTGCATTCGTGATTGTATATCGATATCTGTTCATTTCCTTTTTCAAATACTATAGGATCTCCATTCGCAAGTGCTCCAATAACTATATAACTGTCATTCGGTCTGCAATTGTCATTTACATCAATTAACGGCTTATGTGCAACACCATAAAACTGAACACCAGCAGGAAGGAAGCACTCGCCGCCATCGCTGAACTGCAACCATTCTTTGTATTTTTCCGGGAAAACAATCTCATTTTTCCTTTCAAAAAAAACTATCTGCTCTTCTGTAGCAGCTTCAAGGAAACGCATTTCTCCGTTTTCTTTCAATTGTGCAATAAGGAGTTCCAGTTCCGCACTAATCATATCTTCTTCCATCCTTTAATGTATTATTTTTCTTCGCCTATTATTCCCATCTTCACAGTCAGATCATGTAGTGATTTATCATGCTGTGCCTGTGAAATAGCGCCTCTTTTGAGGAAGTCCGCGAGGAGCTGTTTCTGTCTGTAATACAGCTCACGGTTCTTTTCCTCATACGTCATTGAGTCCCAGTCTTTGTCTTCTGTCATTTCTTTTTCAACCGCCTTATTTCCTCATCTATTTGGTCTATTTCAGCTTGATCAGCTTTCGCAATCCCGCTGCTTGCCGTCCACATCTCTTTAGCTATAGAAGCCAATAAGCAAACGCACGAAATAATATTACTAATAAGTGACCAATCGCAGTTTATTTTGGTGGCTAACCAAATGAACGCGAATGGACCTCCACAAGAAATAAGCAAAAGGATGCTATAGTATGCCCGTGGGTCTTCCTTGATATTTTTAAAATACGAAACTATAAGAAGAAAAAGTGAAAGCGCTGCAATTGCAAAACTGCCTTCCTTAATAACTGCGAAAAAATAGTATAAAACAGGAATTAACAGCAGAATCACTATAGATGAACCTATCACAGCCTTCTTGTCCAGTTTAGTGATACCCTGCCGGAGACTCAACTTTTTCAGTTTCTTTTCCCTTTCCCTTTTATTTGCTCTCCTCATAGTTCCCTGTTTCATATAAACCCTCCTCATATAATTATACTAGTATAATCGTAATCAACTTATATAGTTATTGTCAAAACAAATCCTTGTATGGA
>JAILPF010000211.1 GCA_024699575.1 Acetatifactor sp.
GGGTGGAACTGTGGCATGGAACAGTCGGGATAAATCGAATACTACAGCTAGTAATTGTTATTCTTTTGCAAGAGTTTTGGTTCTGTCGGTTTTACGGTAGAGCGGATTGCCATGCCTTTTCTTATTGTGCCATTCTGGAAACCACTTTCGGATGTGGAATGATGGGGTATCTGATGCAGATGTCGATTGCATTTCTGCTCCTTTTCTTTGTACAACTGTGCCGTCGCAATATCAATATGCACGGTAATCTGAAGAATCCGGTAGCATTCCTGCCTTATATCTCAATTTCTTTTCTGTTTCTTCTTGTACTTTCATTCTGTTTTTGATACCATATGGTTGGTGTATTGGATGGTTTAATGCAGAGGGGAAGCGCTATGATAACTATTTCACTGTGTATGATCGTAAAAAATGAAGAGGACATTCTGGCAAGGTGTCTCGACAGTGTCTGCGATTTGATGAACGAGATTATCATTGTGGACACCGGTTCCACGGATAAGACGAAGGAGACTGCGGCTAAGTATACGGATAAAATCTATGACTTTACCTGGGTTGATGATTTCAGCGCAGCGCGCAATTTCGCGTTTTCCAAGGCGACCTGTGAATATATCTATTCTGCCGATGCGGATGAGGTATTGTCCGAGGAGAACAGAAGACGCTTTCGAACCCTGAAGGGAGCTTTGCTCCCTGCAGTGGAGATTGTGCAGATGAAGTATTCCAATCAACTACAGTTTCAGACAGTTTATAATTTTGACGAAGAGTACAGACCTAAACTGTTCAAACGAATCCGTCAGTTTGAGTGGATTGATCCGGTCCATGAGACGGTGAGGACGACTCCTGTGGTGTTTGATTCAGATATTGTGATTACACATTTGCCGAAGGAGAGCCATGCACGCAGAGATTTGGCAGTGTTTGCTAGGCAGCTGGATGCCGGCAGACAGTTGTCGGACAGACCTTGGAACATGTACGCCAGAGAACTTTTGATGGCCGGGGAAAAAGAGGATTTCAGACAGGCATTTCCGTATTTTGAACAGAGAGCATTGTCCGGCACTTTGGAGTCGGATGCACTTGTGGAGAGCTGTTGTGTGCTTGTGAAGGCTTCCCGGATGCTTGGCAGACAGGAATTATTTTTTAAATACACGACAAAGGTAATCGCAGGGGAGGCCTGCACGGAGATTTGTTGTGAACTTGGATTATATTATGAGGAAGCAAAGGACTATGAGGAGGCAGCAGTCTGGTTCTATAATGCTGTTTATGAGACGACTCCGATTTTAGTATTAAACAGCAGGCTGGACGGGCTGGAGGGGCTTGTCCGCTGCTATGAAGCAATGGGGCTTATGGAACAGGCAGGGGTTTACAGACAAGAATACGAAAAAGAGAGGCAGCAACGAGATGAAATGGGAAAATAAGGTTCGCAAGGTAGTTCCCTACGTGGCAGGGGAACAGCCAAAAAAAGACAAGATGATTAAGCTTAATACCAATGAATGTCCCTATCCCCCCGCACCCGGCGTAAAGCGTCTGGCGGAGACGATGAATGTTGATGATTTAAGATTATATCCCAATGCATCTGTCACACCTTTGGTGGATGCGCTGGCGGATTATTATCATGTAAAACCGTCACAGGTGTTCGTGGGTGTCGGTTCCGATGATGTGTTGTCCATGGCTTTTCTGACATTTTTCTGTAGTGGACAGCCGATTTTATTCCCGGATGTGACTTATTCCTTCTATGATGTATGGGCGGACTTATATCGTATTCCTTATAAGACCTGTGCACTGGATGAAAACTGGCACATCAATCCCGAGGATTATAAGCAGCCCAATGGCGGTATTATTTTTCCAAATCCCAATGCACCAACAGGTTTGTTGGAATCATTGGAAACGGTGGAGGAAATTGTGTCAGCCAACCCTGATGTGGTAGTGATTGTGGATGAGGCATATGTGGATTTCGGTGGCACCAGCGCATTATCTTTGGTGAATAAATATGACAACCTGCTGGTGGTTCAGACTTTCTCCAAGTCCCGTGCCATGGCAGGTCTTAGAATCGGTTTCTGTATCGGTAATGAGAAATTGATTCAGTATTTAAGCGATGCCAAGTTCTCTTTTAATTCTTACACCATGAATATGCCTTCTCAGATTCTGGGCGTGGAAGCTGTAAAAGATGATGCATATTTCAAGGAGACTGTGGGCAAGATTATCGCTACGAGAGAGAGGGCCAAAAAAGAACTGAAAGAGTTGGGCTTTACTTTTCCGGATTCCAGAGCAAACTTTCTGTTTGTAACTCATGAGTCCATTCCGGCAAAAGAAATCTTTCAGGCGCTCAGGGAAGCGGATATCTATGTCCGTTATTGGGATAAACCGAGGATTGACAATTGTCTGCGCATCACCATCGGAACGGATAAAGAGATGGATGCAGTCATAGAATTTTTAAAAAGCTACATAGAAAGAGGAAAGTGATGTTTAAGAATATTTTAAAGGGAATAGTAATTGGTATTGCAAATATCGTGCCGGGAGTGAGTGGCGGAACGATGATGGTGGCAATGGGAATCTATGATAAGCTGATTCACTGTGTTACTCATCTGTTCAGTGAATTCAAAAAGAGTATCCTGTTTCTGATTCCAATCGTAATCGGTATGGGCATTGCAATCGTTGGCAGCGCATTCGGACTGGAGTATTTGTTCGAGAACTTTCCGGTACAGACCAACCTTTTGTTTATTGGATTGATTCTGGGCGGACTTCCCGCTATCTGGAAGAATGTGAAGGGCAATTCTGTCAAAATAGGTCATGTAATTGCGTGCCTGCTTTTCTTTGTACTGGTCGCAGGGCTTGCGATTCTGGGAGAGCGTGAAGGCAAAGGAGCGGATATGACCTTTAGCTTTATCAACGCAATCAAATTGTTTGGTGTAGGGGTTGTTGCTTCAGCTACCATGGTAATTCCCGGAGTGAGCGGTTCCATGGTGCTACTGCTGATGGGATATTACAATCAGCTGGTCAGTGTAATCAGCGATTTTATCCGCAGTCTGGTCGGCATGGATATGAAAGGTATCCTGTATGGCATGCAGATACTTGTGCCGTTTGGATTGGGTGTTGTTATCGGAATTTTTGCTATTGCGAAGCTTGTGGAAATCATCTTTGAGAAATTCCCGTTGTATGCGTATTGGGCAATCATCGGCCTGATTATTGCATCTCCGATTGCAGTCGTGGTATTGGGAAGCTTCCCGGCACTGACTGTGATTCGGGTGATTACAGGTTTGATTGCTTTGATAATCGGTTTCTTTATTGCATTGAAATTGGGGTGATTAGATGGATATGTATCAGGATTTCGCCTATGTTTATGATGAGCTGATGGACAATACGCCCTACGAAGAATGGGCGGATTTTCTGGCGGAAATCATTGAAAAGTATGGAGTTTCCAAGCCGGAGCGCGACGCGGAGGGACTGCTTGATTCCGAGCGTAATCTGGTGCTTGACTTGGGTTGCGGAACGGGAACATTAACAGAACTCTTATATCAAAAGGGTTATGATATGATAGGCGTGGACAATTCGGAGTCCATGCTTGGCATTGCCATGGAAAAGCGGGATGAGAGCGGAGATGAGATTTTATATCTTCATCAGGATATGCGAGAGCTGGAACTGTACAGCACAATCGGCACCGTGATATGTGTCTGCGATTCCCTAAATTATCTGCTGGAGGAGGAAGAGCTGTTAAAAACCTTCTCGTTGGTGAATAATTATCTGTATCCCGGCGGAATTTTTATTTTTGATTTCAATACGGATTATAAATACCGGGAAGTGATTGGAGATACCACCATTGCAGAGAACCGTGATGATTGCAGTTTTATCTGGGAAAACTTTTATGACCCGGAGGAAGAAATCAATGAATATAATGTAACGGTGTTTGTCAAGGAAGAGGAAGATTTGTTCCGCCGCTTTACGGAAACTCATCTGCAGAGAGGTTACCGCTTAGAGCAGATGAAACGTCTTGTAGAGCAGGCAGGTATGACAGTGATAGAAGTTTTGGATGCGGATACGCATCGGGAAGTGACTGCGCAGAGTGAGAGAATTTACGTGGTCGCAAGAGAGCAAGGAAAGGATTTATAAGATTTAAAATGAGTGATTATATTGTTAGGGCAACAGCAGCAAATGCCCAGATAAGAGCGTTTGCCTGTACAACAAAAGAACTGGTAGAACAGGCGAGAAAGGCACACAACACAAGCCCGGTCATGACGGCTGCGCTTGGAAGATTGCTAAGTGCCGCAGCTATGATGGGAATCACCTTAAAAGGAGATAAGGACTTATTGACCATCCAGATAAAAGGTGACGGCCCGGCAAAAGGTCTTACTGTGACAGCTGACTCCAAAGGAAAGGTAAAGGGGTATGCTGTGGTACCGGATGTGATTCTCCCTGCCAATTCTGTTGGAAAACTGGATGTGGGCGGAGCTATCGGCAATGGTATTTTGAGTGTGATTAAGGATATTGGATTAAAGGACCCCTATGTGGGACAGACTGCGCTTCAGTCCGGAGAAATCGGGGACGATTTGACCTACTATTTTGCAACTTCAGAGCAGGTTCCTTCTTCTGTCGGACTGGGTGTTTTGATGGAAAAAGATAACACTGTGAAACAGGCAGGAGGATTTATTGTACAGCTGATGCCTTTTGCCGAGGATGAGGTGATTGACCGGCTTGAACAGAATCTTGCAAAGGTAAGCTCTGTCACCAGCATTTTGGACGCAGGGAATACTCCGGAGCATATGCTTCAGATTGTATTGGATGGTTTTGATGTAGAGTTTTTGGAGACAGTGCCCACTGCATTTGAATGCAACTGTGATAAAAAGCGGGTGGAAAAAGCACTGATCAGTATCGGAAAGCAAGAGATTAAAAGTATGATTGAAGATGACGAAGTCATCGAAGTAAACTGTCAGTTCTGTAACAGACATTATCGATTTGATGTGGACGAGCTGAAAGCATTATATCGCAAGGCAAAATAGGAGAAAATATGAGACAGGGATTTGTGAAAGTGGCAGCTGTCACGCCCAAGATTAAGGTGGCAGATCCAAAGTATAATGCAGAAGTGATTTGTGGGAAACTTGATGAAGCATTGGGACAGGGAGCAAAGGTAATTGTCTTTCCGGAATTATGTGTCACAGGTTATACCTGCGGAGACTTATTTTTGCAACAAATATTACTGGATGATGCCAAAGCGGCATTGAATAAGATTGTGCAGGCGACTGTGGGCAAGGACGCTCTTGTCTTGGTGGGACTTCCGGTGGAATATTGCGGAAGACTTTACAATGTGGCTGCGGTGCTGCAAAACGGTCGTATTCTTGGTATGGTGCCAAAGAGCAATATCCCCAGCTATGCAGAATTTTATGAGGGCAGACATTTTACGGAAGGAAGCAATCAGAATACCATGATGAAGTGGGGGCAGGAAGAGAGTGCGTTTGGAACACGACTGCTTTTTACCTGTAATCAACTTCCGGAGCTGGCGCTCGGAGTGGAAATTTGTGAAGATTTGTGGGTGGCCAATCCGCCTTCCACAGGTCATGCCTTGATGGGGGCGACGGTGATTGCAAATCTTTCCGCTTCCAATGAGACTGTCAGCAAAAATGAATACAGACAGATGCTTGTGCAATCTTCCAGTGCCAGATTAATCTGCGGATATATTTATGCATCTGCCGGTGAGGGAGAGTCTACGCAGGATCTGGTGTTCGGCGGACATAATATGATTGCCGAAAATGGAACGATTCTGGCAGAATCCAAACAGTTTGTGGGCGAGACTGTCTATGCGGATGTAGATGTGAAACGTCTGATGACGGAGAGACGCAGGATGGGTACTTTCGGAAAGCCCGGAGAATTGGAATATAAAACAATTGGTTTTGATTTAAATGTGGAGGAGACGAAGCTGAAACGCAAATTTAATGCGATGCCCTTTGTTCCTTCGGATGAATATAAGAGAAATAAGCGCTGTGAAGAAATTCTTTCTATACAGGCATATGGATTGAAGAAACGATACGAGCATACCGGATGCAAGACTGCGGTCATCGGTGTGTCCGGTGGTCTGGATTCCACACTTGCATTGCTTGTGACAGTGAAAACATTTGATATGCTTTCTCTGGACAGAAAAGGTATCTATGCGGTGACCATGCCCTGCTTCGGCACCAC
>JAILPF010000458.1 GCA_024699575.1 Acetatifactor sp.
GAACTGCACGATGGCGCAAAAATTGGCAAGACAGAACAGCTAATGAGTGATTTCGAAATCATCTATGCTATCTACCCTAAGAAAAAAGGTAAGACAGTAGCATTTGCCAATTATAAGCAGTGGGTTACTTCCGGAAAAGATGTAGGAGGGAAAAAGTACCGCTTAACTAACCGTCAGATATACCTAGCTGTTAAGAAGTATATCAGGCAGCAGGAAGAAGCAGGACAGGATGATTTGCAGTACTGGAAGAACTTCGACACTCTGATGGGTCGACAGCTTCTTGACTATGTGGAATGGGAGGATAAACAAACATGAGTTACCTTGCTGAACAAAATGTTATCGGCTCCCTGCTCCTAGATAAAAACTGTATGGATGATATCTACAACGTCTTGTCGGCTGATATGTTTACCTCGGAGCTACTTGGACGGATATACCTTGAGTTCCAGCGCGGATATGACAATCACTATGATGTTAATCCAGTTATGTTGGTGCAGAAACTTGGTGGTGACCACTTCCCGGAATCGTTGGTACTTGAAGAAATCAAAAATTGCACAGCAACTACAATCACCAGTGCCAGCGTGAAAAGTTATGCGGAAGTTGTTGTGAATGACCATAAGGCGAAATGCTTCAACAAAATCCTCGATGAAGTGAAAGTGACTTCGAGTGGAGTAGATGGTCAGATTGGTAAATTGATTTCCCAGTTGGAGGGATTGATTGATGGAAAAAATGCAACATCCAAGACGTTGTCGGAAATCGTAAGAGAGAACAAGGACAGCTATTTTAAGGACAACGAAGCCCAAAGGACGTATATTGGATTGCCAAAGCTGGATGATATGCTTGGCGGACTTGAAGGTGGAGATGTGATTGTAATCGGTGCACGTCCGGGTGTTGGTAAATCAGCGCTGGTTACACAGATTACAGACAACTTATCCGCCAAGGGTAAACGTGTAGGGTTTTACAACCTAGAAATGAAAGACAAGCAGGTCTACGAGCGATTTGTTGCATCTCACAGTGGTATCGGATTAACGCGACTTCGCAGGGCAAAACAGTTTCTTGGTGACGAGAAAGAACGCTTCGATAGGGCAAATGAGTTTCTTGAAAAGAAAGATAATGTTGTGATTACGACCGGAAGCAAGGCTGTCAGTGAGATTCGGACCGAAAGCCGTCACATGGGTTATGACGTTATCGTGATTGATTATCTGCAGTTGCTGAAAGCTGATAAGGAATATCGTGGGAACCGTACAGCTGAGGTTGGAGCAATCAGTAATGCAATCAAAGCTTTAGCTATGGAGTTGAATATCCCGATTATCGTTCTATCACAGCTTAACCGTGTATCAGAAGCGAGAGAAACCAAGGAACCGACCATGGCAGAGCTGAGGGAAGCCGGAGACATTGAGCAGGACGCAAGCATCATTATCCTCATGTGGAATCTGGACAGTGAGAATAAATCCAAAAAGGGTTGCAAGGTAGAAAAGAACAGGCAGGGTGAGACCGGAAGGATTGTTTTGAACTTCAATGGTGACCTGATGCGTTTTGAAGAGCAGGACGGTGGATGGAATTCTGTGAAGCCAGAAGATGATTGTCCTTTTAAGTAGAGGTGAGAAGATGGCTGAGAAAAAATTTGTTAAAGGCTCGGAAGAGTGGCAACTGTTCATGGACTATTGGGCGTTATGCCAAAAATACTGGACACCGGAAGACACAGACGAATGGTGGGATGAAGCATTGAGTGAAATTAATCAATTTGCGAAGAAGTATGGAAATGGGATGTTTGCACGCAGGCTTGCTTTAGCTTTGGTGGATGAACTTGAAGTGAAGCACCATGATGTGAACGTGAGATTGAGAAAGGAAAGACCATGAATAAAGCAATAGAACAAATCATGTGTAAAATTCCAATCGGAACACGGCTGAGATTAGTTGATGATTACCCAGATGTGTGTCACGAGGTCATAGGCTATAAGCTACTTGCCGACGATGCCTACATACTCTTCCGTGATGGTACGGAGCTGCACATGGCAAGGTTGGAAAAATTAGCGGAGGTGTTACCAGATGGAAATGTCGCATGAAGAAATCAAACGCGATTATATAACAGCGAAAAACCCGGAAAAGCAAATAAAGATTCTTGCTGATTTGAATGCGTGCTCAGTTGAAGAGATTAAGAATATTCTTGGCATTAAACCACCACTTAAACGGTTGCAGGAAGAACTATCTGGAGACGTGACTATGGAGATTTGGCTTCAGAAAAAGATGGATGAAGCAGATCAACAGATTAAAGCTTGGGAAGAGAAATATAAAAGCTATGCAAGTGCGTTGAAAGTGTTTGCGGAGTATAAGGAGAGAGGAAATGGACAGTAAAACAATCACGAAGCAGATTGAGGAAATTGCGGAGGACTTCTGTACGCACTACTGTAAATATCCTGATAACTGGGACTATGAAAAGGACGGTGAATTAAGCGAAAGCAATATTTGTAATAACTGTCCGATTGGGAGGTTGTGATGGCAGACAAACTCAAATGGCTTGATGAAGACTGCAATATCTGTGGCAGTAGGCTTAATAGCTGGGATGTCAAAATTTCCAAAGCACTTCAATACAAAAATAACGTTTGCGAAAAATGCATTGCAAAAGAATATGATATCGAAATCGACACACTGAGGACTACAATGCAGGACTTATTTGGATTGTTACCGTGTCAAGGAATATAGGTGGTACTTATGGCAGAATACAATGAACTGACTAAAAGGCTTCTGGCAGAAGGGTATACGGCAGAGAACCATCCCGAGGAAGTCAAAGTGGCAAGCGGACAGCTCACGGATACTGACAAACTGAATAATATTTATGGCGGTTTTGAGTATGTGAGATTGTATGCAGATAAGCTTGTCTATCAGACGGGATGCGGATTGTTTGTAATGGGGAAAGAAGTGATTGACGATATGTCGGTATTTGGAATTACCCATTCTCACGAAAACAATAATCCTGTTGTGAGATGTCCTTTTCTCAAAGTCGGATGCGAGAAAAACTATGATAAAGAGCTTGGAAGCATTCTTTATGGTGGTAGATTGTGCGTACAGTGTTGGTGTGAGTGCCATAGGACAGACGAGGTATATGATTACTCCAGAAGCATCGAGTATGAGTACAAAAAGGACGAAGTGGAGCGACAGCGCAAGTATGATGAATTTTCAAAGTCAAGAAACGGAAGAATATGCGAACGGCATATGAGCTATGACGAGAGGACTGGTGAGTGGCGTTTCCACTATGCGCCACACAGATGTGCTCGTCTGTGTTATCATCCGGAGTTCTGCCCAGTGCTTGGCAAGAAGCTATCCAGCAAAAGAGGAAATGTGTTTTATGACCTAAAGAAAACATTTACGGTAAAGATGCCGGAGAATGCACAGATTGGATTATTCGATAAGCAGACCATTGTAGAAATTGAAAAAGGCAAAAGAGTTTTTAGTAAGCCGTGCTCTATTGATATCTGCGAAGCGTATGTAAAGGTGGAGATCGAGGAAATACTCAGAAACTACTTGCTAAACCATTCCTACGAAAAGTTATGGAATCCTACTCTGGAAGTCGAGGTTTTGAATGTACGGGCAGAGCAAAAGGAAAGCCGTGATTTGATGCAGGATTTGCAGGACATCAGAGATGGAATAGCTATATCCCACGAATCTGACAATATCGCTAAAAGTAAAAATGATAAGCGTGAACGTAGTGAAAAGGCAAGAGAGTCCAGAGATAACAGACTAATCAAAAAAATCAAGCTGAACGGCTTTGAATCGCTTAGTGAATCGGACCAATACAGTGCAAAAAAATTCCTCGGTGATGAACTGATTGAGATTCTGGAGGAGCAGCGCAAGAAAGAAAAAGAAAAGGAAAGTCGCTTGCCAAAGCAAGTATCCTTGTTCGATTTGTATGGAGACGCAGAATGAAAATTTTGATTTTAGGTGATATGGGAAACAAAAAAACCTTCAAAAAAGCAGAAAAAGCAATAAGTGAAATGGGAGATATCCCCATAAACCCGATTCGTGTTATGTATGCGCTTCCGGTGGGTATTAACATATCAGAGTTTGCGGTTGTTGTAATAGAACTTGTGAGAATCTCTGATGCAATACTCCTTTTAGATGGATGGAGAAAAGACATTGTATCTACCATCGCAAAAACGAATGCGGAGAGGTCAGAAAAGGAGGTGCTAACATGGACGGACTAATTATAGATTGCTTTGCCGGAGGTGGTGGAGCAAGTGTAGGAATAGAAATGGCGTTGGGAAGAAAAGTTGACATTGCTATCAACCATGATCCGGAAGCCATAAGGATGCACACAGTAAATCATCCGAGCACAATACATCTTACAGAAGATATTTTCAAGGTTGATTTGACAAAGTATGTGGGATATAAGCACGTTTCACTTATGTGGGCTTCACCAGACTGTACAAGCCATAGCAAAGCCAAAGGCGGTCAGCCGAGAGAAAATGGTCCTAGGATTCTTCCCTGGGCGGTATACAAGCACGCAAGAGATATCCTTCCGGATGTACTTATCATGGAGAATGTTGAGGAAATCCAAAAGTGGGGTCCATTGGACGATAAGGGATATCCCATAAAAGAACGGGAGGGGGAAGAGTATCAGAGGCTTGTCCGGTCAATGAAGTTGCTTGGGTATGATTTTGACAGTAAAGAATTAGTGGCTGCCGATTATGGAGCACCGACAACAAGAAAACGTTGGTATGCGATATTCAGGCGTGATGGGTTACCTATTCAATGGCCGGAACCCACACACAGCAGATATCCCATGACAGGATTGGAGCCGTGGAAAGAATGTGGAGATTATGTTGATTGGTCAGATTTAGGTACTTCAATTTTTGGCAGAAAAAAAGAACTTGCAGAAGCGACACAACGCAGGATTGCAAACGGCATACGGAAGTACATTGTTGAAAATCCAAATCCGTACATAGTCAAAGACAAAAGAGCACTTGCGTTTATAATCCAATACCACGCAGAGCAGAAAACAGGAGACAGTAGAGGACAAGTCCTCACGGAGCCAATAAAGACTATTGATACATCTAACAGGTATGGTCTTGTGACAGCGTTTATCACGAAGTTTTATAAAACAGGTGTAGGACAAGGGTGTAACGAACCGCTACATACTATTACTACAAGTCAGGGGCATTTTGGTTTGGTATCTGCATTCCTTGTGAAGTATTACGGTACCGGGTGTGGACAAGAGTTAAACAGTCCACTTGCCACGATCACCACAAAGGACAGATTTGGTCTTGTGAATGTGATTCTGGATATCAAGGGCGAGAAATATGTAATCTATGACATTTTCCTCAGAATGTTAAAGCCGGAAGAATTAAAGCGTATGCAGGGATTCCCGGAAGATTACATCATTGACAGAGACATTAATTTCAAACCATATCCGGCGAAAGAGCAGGTGACACGAATCGGAAACAGTGTAGTGCCTATCATGGCGCAGAAGTTGGTAGAAGCAAACTGCTATTACATGAAAGCCGGAGAACGAAGAAGAAATATTCTGATCAAAAGTGATCGTGATGGTCAGATAGTGTTTTGCTAGGAGGGATAATGAATGGCTGAACTCAAAAAGGGTGATGTAATAAGATGCCGAGACAAGGAAGATATGCTTAACACTTTCCTGAATCTGACCGCTTGTGGAATGGAATTGGAATTTTGCTATGAGCGCAACGGTGAACAAGGTTTGTGGCTTGAAGTAATGGAGGATATTGAAGAATAACATGGGAAAACGACATTTAACACCTAGAGAGATTATGGCGCAGTGTAACCACATTGCCCGGGAGAGCCGGATGTGTAATAGAACACCATGGACAGCAATGGGAATCATTTGCGGTTACACGCTGCTTAAGTCTGAGGGCTTTAAGGCACAGCGCATTGTCAGAGTGACAAACTGTGTAGGGGAAATGGAGAAGCGATTCGACCAGGGCAAGATAACTGTTGAGGAAGTAAGCAAGAGGCTTATGGACAAAGCGGACTGGACTGTTGAATATGTGGAGTATACCGAAGCTGATATCAGAGCAAAGAAAGGCTCTTATCAATACTGGCTCGACCAAAAACAGCTTGCTCCGCAGAACGCCATCAATAAGCAGTCCACAAGGTACATGCTCTTCATGTTTGCAGCCCTGATGGATGAGTTTGGTTACGGCAAGGACAGGCTTACCAGGGTGCAGGAGTTCATGAACAATTTACTGCTGGATTATCAACAGGACAAGGTGACTGTTATGGAATGGCACAAGGCTTTGTTGGAGGAGACAGGGGTGGTGTTCGAGCCACCCATTGACCCGCTGACGCAGACTGCCGGAAGTATGATGACAGGAATGTGAGGTAGCAGATATGAGCATTAAACCAATATTATTCAATACCGACATGGTTCGGGCAATCTTGGACGGAAGAAAGACGGTGACAAGGCGGTTGCCAAGCAAACGAGTAGAAGAAAAATGGTGGGAATATGACGAGTGGGCTTCGGACGCATGTGCAGGTTCTGCAAGAGACGGAATCCCTTGTAACAGAACTTATGAAAAAGAGTTTTATGAGCAATATCCACCATATCTGCCTGGAGATATCCTCTATGTGAGAGAAACATGGACAGAACTTGAGACCGTCGATGGCTGTCCGTTTTATGCATATAAAGCGGATGATGGCAGGTCGGACGCTGTTAGTTTGCATGAAACTTTTGAAAAATGGCATCCATCAATCCACATGCCGAAAGAAGCCGCCCGGATATGGTTGAAAGTAACGGATGTAAGAGTGGAGCGGTTGCAGGAGATTACAGAAGACCAAACGGAAGCAGAGGGATTCACATTTACGCCGCCTTGCCTAAGGCAAGTTTCGGAAGATAGCTACTGTGATTTAGATGGGCCATGCACAAGCAAAATCAAATATTGTGATATGAGTTCGGGAGAACTGTTCGGAAAAGTATTGTGGGATTCCACCATCCCAAAGCAAGACCTTGATACATACGGTTGGGATGCAAACCCTTGGGTGTGGGTAATCGAGTTTGAGAGGTGCGAGAAGCCGGAGGAGGTATAAGTTGAAAAAGTTTTTCTTACTTATACCAATGATGATTATGGCAATATCCATGAGTGCCGATGCCCGGTCAATCACCATCCCGGACGGCTGCGAGGTAGTGAGATGTACTTGCTACCTTCCGACTGGTAACCTCACCGCAGATGGCACAGTACCGTATGAGGGAATATGTGCATCTAACCGTGAGCATTTAGGACAAGTTGCTGTGGTGTACGATTTGGATTTAAGAATCGTGGGATTTTACGAATGCCGAGACATGGGGAGCCACGAGGAATTGCAGAACGGCACACGGATAGACATTTTCCGAGAGACCGAGCAAGGCGTTAAAGAATGGCAACAGACCGTTGGTGATTATGTGATTGTTCAGTGGGTGGAGGGTAATGGATGAATAGTGGTAGATGGATTTTGATAAGCGAAGATTCTGAAATGGTTACGCTTGGAAGAAAAACAAACAAAGTTAAGCAGTACATATTTTTCAATAAAAGTACAAAAAGTGTTCACTGTCACCAAGAGGTGTTTTATTTGCATGACGATGGGATGTTTGAGACACAACAGGCAGAAACAAGCGAATGGATAAAGTACAGTGCGAAGTACGGTTCATGGCATATAGAGGATTTAGAGATTGATTTAGATACGGCAAAACTGATTTTGGAGTTGATTGAAAGAAATGGTGGAATCGTATCGTGTGGGTGAAAGGAGAAGGTTGATGCTTAGAAAATGGCTCTTAGTAAGAATGAATGACTTAAAGAGAATGAAACAATGTATTGGTTGTATGAGAGACCCGGAGAATTGCGGTTGCACTGAAAAGGACGAAGATGAAAACGGTATGTGTAAAAGATGCTTGCCGAGAGTGAAAGCAAATTAAGAAAGATTATTGGAGGTCGAATGATGCAGATTTTAGAATCTTTAACTTGTATCATGTTGTGCGTGTTTTTTGGTGGGTTTATAGGTCTTATGTTTGATGTTGAGCGAAAATTGGACGATATAAAGTCTTTAATTAAGATTTAGGATTTAGGAGGTGAACAATATGGAGTTTCCTATAAGCGAGTGCCCTTATTGTGGAAACGATGAGGTTAGTGTCAAATGTAAAATTATTGGTAATTGTAATTACAACATAAAGCTGGACGGTACACGCGATGCGTATAATGGAGAAATGTACGATTGTACAATATTGAAACCAATGCAAAAATATGCGTACTGCAATTGTTGTGGAAAAAGGTTATTTAAGCATGAGCATATAACATTTTAAGTGGTTAAACTAAAAT